>JBIIWI010000003.1:0-46686 GCA_044339005.1 Ilumatobacteraceae bacterium | reverse complement strand
CCGGATGTTGTTCTTGTATGTCAACCGCACCGGCGAGATGTTTTTGAGAGTCTTGCGCCTCGCCGTATTTCGTCAGATGCAACGACAGTCGATGGCATTCTTTGACCGGAACAAAGCAGGTGTGCTTGTTGCTCGAATGACAGCTGACATTGAGTCAATGGCCGAACTCGTGCAGTTTGGTTTGCTGCAGTTTCTGTCTGCTGGTTTGATGCTCATGTTTTCACTTGTTGTGTTACTCGTGCTCAGTTGGCAGCTCACGCTCGTCGCCCTGTGTGTAATGCCGATCATTGTTCTTGCGTCAATCAAGTTTCAGCGCGATTCCAACAAGGCATACCTCACGGTGCGCGAGCGCGTTGGCGCAAACTTGTCGGCACTACAAGAGGGCATCACTACAGTGCGCGTTATTCAGGCATACGCCCAAGAACAAGAGACAAAAGACAAATTCTTTATATCAAATCGCGCATTATTTGATAGCCACGAGCGCAGTGTGCGCATCAGCACTTGGTACTTTGCGCTCGTTGAGTTTTCTGGTGTCTTTGCGTCTGCGCTCATGATCGGGATCGGCGGATGGCTTGTGCATCGTGGGGACGTCACGCTCGGCACTGTCGTTGCATTTACATTGCTTATCTCGAGTTTGTTTGACCCAGTGCAACAACTGTCTCAGTTGTACAACACTGTGCAGTCTGCGGGAGCAGCATTGAGCAAACTGTTTGCAATTCTTGATTCAAAACCGGAAGTTGATGAGCACCCAGCAGCGATTGCGCTGCCTGAGTCTGGAGTCCTCAAGGTGGACAACATCAACTTCGCATATGCAACTGGCGAGCACCCAGCGCTGGACGGAGTATCGATCAGTGTTGCGCCGGGCGAAAAACTCGCGCTCGTTGGTCCAACTGGTGCTGGCAAGTCGACCCTCGCAAAGCTCATGGCTCGCATGTACGACCCATTGTCGGGAACTGTTTCGTATGGTGGAGTCAACCTCACTATGGCGTCGATGGATTCATTGCGCCAACGCATCGTGGTTGTGCCCCAAGAAGGCTTCTTGTTTAACGGCACCATTCGTGACAACCTGCGAATTGCAAAGATCACGGCAACAGATGCAGAGATTGATGCAGCAGTCGAAGCCATCTCTGCAACCGAGCACTTCGCACAGTTTCCTGATGGACTTGACACCGAGGTACGCGAACGTGGTAGCCGCTTGTCGGCGGGAGAGCGCCAACTCGTTGCTCTTGCGCGTGCAGCACTCGTTGACCCTGCGGTGTTGGTGCTCGACGAAGCAACGTCCAACCTCGACCCTGGTACGGAAGCCGATGTGGAGCGCGCACTTGAGCGACTGATGAGTGGACGCACCGTGATCGTTGTTGCTCACCGTTTGTCAACTGTGCAGCGCGCCGATCACATCGCGGTGATTGACGCAGCACAAGTAGCCGAGTACGGCACACATGCCGAACTCATTGCTAAAAACGGACGCTATGCAGCCTTGGCTAGCGCCTGGCAAACTTCACAAATTGTGAGCTAAAGCTAGTTAGCCGGCAAATTAGAGCTGCATGCTCTTGATCTCGAGGAATTCCTCGAAGCCGTAGTCACCGTATTCGCGACCAACACCAGATTGCTTGTATCCACCAAACGGTGCATTGGCGTTATATGCGCCACCGTTGACTTCAACCTGACCAGTGCGCATGCGACGTGCAATTGCAATCGCATGATCTTTGTCGGCAGCCCATACACCGCCGGCCAAGCCGTACACCGTGTCGTTAGCAATGCGGATTGCATCCTCTTCGTCGTTGTAAGCAATGACGCTCAAGACTGGTCCAAAAATCTCTTCTTGGGCAATCGTCATCGACGTTGTCACATTGGAGAAAATAGTTGGCTTTACGTAATAGCCCTTCGACACGCCCTCTGGCACTCCAACGCCACCGACAAGAACCTTTGCGCCCTCGTCGATACCTTTTTGAATGAAGCCATTCACGCGGTCGCGTTGTGCAGCCGAAGCAAGTGGTCCAAGGTGTGTTGTCTGTTCAAACGGATCTCCGACAACAACTGCATTACCTGCTGCGGTGAGAATTGCTTCAGCTTCTTCAAGGCGTGCCTTGGGCACGAGCATGCGGGTGAGTGCCGAGCATGTTTGTCCGCTGTTGAGGAATGCTTTGCCGACACCCGATGAAACTGCTTTCGCAAATGTCTCGGTGTCGAGATCGGCACAAATGATGTTGGCCGACTTGCCACCCAACTCGAGTGCAACCTTCTTGATTGTCTCGGCAGACACTTGGCTCACGCGACGCCCCGCACGGGTTGATCCAGTAAATGACATCATGTCAATGTCGGCGTGTGCCGACATGGCTTCACCAACAACTGGGCCAGTGCCTGTGATCATGTTGAACACGCCTGCTGGCAAACCAATCTCGTCAATAACTTCGGCAAGGATGAATGCATCAATCGGTGCGATCTCACTTGGCTTAAGCACCACGGTGCAACCAGCGGCCATTGCGAATGCAACTTTGGCAGCGATCTGGTGCAATGGGTAATTCCAAGGTGTAATGCAACCAACAACACCGATTGGCTCGCGCACCACGAGCGATGATCCAAGTTCGCGTGAGTAGGAGTAGTTTTCGGCAATTGATGCTGCTTGCTTAAACGAGTTAATTGGCAAGCCAACTTGAATCATCTGGCTCAAAAACTTAGTCATACCCGTCTCGCGAGAGATAGCTGAGGCAATCTCGTCCATGCGTGCAGCCAAGCCATCACCAATGCGGCTCATGTACTTGCCGCGCTCTTGTGCGTCGAGAGATGACCAAGAATCAAATGCGGCTCGCGCTGCTTTGGCGGCGAGGTCTACTTCTTTCGCTGAGCATGAAGGAATAGACGCCATGACCGACTCATCTGTTGAGTCCCATACTTCAATCGTGTCGGTGCTGCTTGGAGCAACCCATTTGCCGTTGATGTACACCTGGTTGTAGTTGGTCATTTTCGTCTCCCAAGACTCGTGATGTGTCTCTTCAGAATATCTAGCCAAAGCGTCGCAATTCTCATCGCAACCAACTTTCAATATATTTACCGCACAACTGGGCTACTCGCCGTACACATGGCCGCAGGTGCCCTGATGGTGTAACGGCAGCATTCCGATCTCGTCAGTTTGGAGGTGCCGGTTCGACTCCGACTTAGGGCTCCTATAAAACGAACGATGAGGTGCTCGCGAAACTTCTTACCAAGGATTGACGGTCTTGGGAAACATCAAGTAGTCAGGACCGGTTGGGGAAACTCGACCGGTCCTGTTTTTTCTGAATGGATACTTTTGACAAGTACGCTTCGTGTTGACGAGTTTTGGCTGGGAGGTAACTCTCAGTACCGCAAAAGTATGGAAGTGGCGACACAGCGATGTGTCGTCATTTCTATTTAACGAGCAATGAGTAGTGGGTACACTTGATAGTGACGAGATTGGTACAAGGAATTGTCCTTGTGAAACTTCCAAACTACGAGTGGCGACACAGCGATGTGTCGCCATTTTTGTTTCTCGGCTTAGCCAAGCGAGCTAAACAGATCGGGAAACACTCGCGAGACCTTCGCAGTTAAATACTTGCCATAGTTACCTGTCCACGCCTGCACACTCGTGCCATCCCATCTGCGCGACGCATCATCTGCAACTTGTGCACCCCCAGCCTTAGCGGTTTTCAATGATGACTGTAACGATTACATCGATTGCTGTTACAGCAATGAGAGAACCAACCACACATAGAACTATAAATCCCAGAAATTTCAAGATTGAAGTCTCAGTCGCATAACCCGCCATCACTATGTCGTGCTTCGTCGCTATTTTTGCCATCACCATGTCGTGCTCGAGGGACGATTTCGTTAAAGCGATTGATGACTCGAGTTGTCTTATCTGTGACTTAAGTTCTCTCACTTCTGTATCAATATTTCCTTGAAGCGTGTTGAGGTCACTACCGGTTATTTGCTGTGAGAAAGAAAAGTAGGTCATGAACAGATCATTACGCACACCGTGCTCTGACTGTCAAGCACCTATTTTTGTTTAATCAGACAAGATTTGATCAGCTATTTAACAATCAATTTGATGTAATGGGTTATGACTGGCTGATAATTTGTCCGCTAAGCGAGATGCCGATGCCCATGTTGCGAAGGTCTTGAACAGTCGCGGGGGAGTTCTTGGTCTTTTCGGGCTGGTCTGTCATCAGGGTTCCGATCTGGTTGATGCCGAGTACAACTGCTTGCTGGCACATGGGATCCTCAGTTTCCGTGTGCGCCAGTGTGGCGAGTATGACCTCAGAGTTGCTGTGGCTGTCAAGTATCGTGAAAGGGTCATGGCGCGCGAAAAGGTATATACCCGAGCAGGGGACGATGGAACCACAGGCCTCTTTTATGGAGGTCGCGTAGGCAAAGACTCTGCGTTGCCGCGAGCGTATGGCGCTGTCGATGAAGCACAGTCGATCTTGGGCTTGGTTCGTGCCGAAGCAGGCAAAGGCACCGAGCTCGACGACATGCTCGTCCATATTTGTAGAGACCTTTGGGTGTTGATGGCCGAGCTTGCAACACTTCCGGAGAACCGTCACAAATTGGTTGACGGTAAGACGCGAGTAACAGCCGAGATGGTGACCAACCTTGAGACGATGATCGATTCGCTCGACGAACGCTTTACGCCGCCAACGGACTTTGTTGTGCCAGGACAAAACAAGGTGTCTGCTTTACTAGATGTTGGTCGCACAGTTTCGCGCCGAGCCGAACGTCATTCACTTGCTGCTGCTCCACCACCGTCGCAATCGACTCCATATCTCAACAGGTTGAGCGACTTGTTGTGGACACTTGCTCGCTGGCAAGAAGGCGAGTCGCTGGCGGTAAAAGACGTCATTTAGTTGTTTTCAAAATAAGCACACAGAGGGAGACATCATGTCAATCAACTTTGAAGTAGCGAGTAAGACTCCGGATAACGCAAGCGCAATCGGCATCGCGGTATCCACCGATGGAGCAATGCCTAAAGAAGTGTCACTCTCGCGTAAGGCACTTGAAGCAGTTGGTTTTTCGGGCAAGGTTGGTCAGACCTCGGTGATCGCTAATGAACGTGGCATAGTCACAGTTGTTGTTGGTATTGGCGAGTCGTCAAAGGTCACCGCAGATTCGTTGCGAAAGTCGGCGGCGGCCTTCGGTCGTGCAACTTCGTCATTTGAAAATGTTGCAACTACGCTTGCGGGTGTTGCGCGAGTGGATCGTAAATTGGCCGCACAAGTAGTGGTCGAGGGTATTTCGCTTGCCGTGCATCGATATACCGATCTGAAGACTGTTGAAAAAAGGGCTCCAAAGTTGTCTTCGGTAACTCTCGTGGGCACAACTGCCAATGGTGCACAACTGAAAGCTGGCGTCAAGCGTGGCCAAGTGATCGCAAATGCAGCCAACATGGCGCGTGATTTTGCAAGCATGCCACCTGCTCACCTCACTGCAACAATGTTTGCCAATCATGCAGTACGCATCGCGGGCGAGACAGGTTTGAAAGTAGAAGTTTTTAATAAAGACCAGCTACTCGCAATGGGTTGTGGCGGCATTATTGGTGTTAACCGCGGCAGCGTTGAGCCACCGCGGATGGTGCGGTTGACTTATAAGCCTGCAGGTGGGGCGAAGAAAAACTCGAAGCCACACATGATCATGGTGGGCAAAGGCGTGATGTATGACTCGGGTGGTATTTCACTCAAGCCATCCGACGCATCGCATGCGATGATGAAGGGCGACATGAGCGGTGCTGCTGCAGTGTTGTCTTCTATGTCAACGCTCAGAGCACTCGGCTGCACAAACCAAGTAACCGGCTACTTGATGTGCACAGACAACTTGCCTTCGGGAAGTGCGATGGCAATGGGCGACGTACTCCACATGCACAACGGCAAAACAGTCGAGATTTTTAACACCGATGCAGAGGGCCGTTTAGTTTTGGCCGATGGATTGTCGCTTGCAGTAAATCAAAAACCAGATGCGATTGTTGACATTGCAACATTGACTGGAGCGTGCGCACGAGCTTTGGGCGAAGGTATGGCTGGAGTGTTGGGAAACAATCAAAAGTGGATTGATCAGCTGACTGCATCGGCTGCTCGCACCGACGAAAAACTATGGCAGTTGCCTCTCGAGCGCGAATATCGCGTTGGGCTCGACTCAGTTGTTGCCGACATGAAAAATGTGGGCGGGGAAGCAGGTGCGATTACTGCTGCGTTGTTCTTGGATGAGTTTGTTGGCAATGTGCCATGGGCTCACCTCGATATTGCTGGACCAATGTGGTCGAACTCTGACAGCGGTTGGTTGCAAAAGGGCATGACTGGATACGGAACGCGACTCTTGATTGACGCCGCGCTCAACTTCAAGCGCCCATCCCGCTAAAACAAAGGGAAAGATTCTCGTCACCAACTCGAAATTGCCGCACACACTCAGGTATCAAAATGATACCTTGGAGGTATGGCAATGACATTACGGCTCACAGACGACGAACAGCAGGCGCTTAAAGAGCGGGCGGATGCTGAAGGAGTTTCGATGCAAGATGCTGCTCGACGAGCAGTGCGCGAATATGTGGAGCGTGGAACACACGTATCTCGAGTTATGGAAGCAGCCAAGCAAGTGATTGCAACGCATGGTGATGCGCTTGATCGCTTGGGTCGGTGAGCGGGCAAGTCGAATATCTTGAACTTGAAGATGTCGTTGCTTTAGCGGCGATACTTTTTGGAGACCCACCACCAATTCGAGATATTGGTTTATTGGGTTCTGCTGTTGCACGACCACGAACGAGTGCATTTGGGCAAGATGCGTACCCAGACATATTGACTAAGGCTGCAGCACTATTGCAATCGATTGTCAACAATCATGCATTGATCGATGGCAATAAGCGACTCGGATGGTTGAGTACAGCCGTATTTTTGGAAATCAATGGTGTGAAGGCACTTCGGATTTCGAATGATGATGTATATGGCTTCGTAATCTGGGTTGCTGCAACGTCACCTGCAATTGAGGAGATTGTTGCCAGGCTTCGGCTGCTGTTTGCCTAGGCCTTTTGGGTGCCGACTTTGATGTCGCGGAATGGCGACTTGGAGTCAATACCAACATCTTTTGGCAACCCGAGCACACGCTCGCCAACAATATTGCGCATCACTTCATCTGAACCACCTGCGATACGCATGCCTGGTGCGCCGAGCAACAACTGACTCCATGCATACGTGCCCCACTCACCAGTGTCGACAACAAGCTTTGCGCCAAGGATGTGAGCAACGAGATCATTAAGACGCTTTTGGTTGTTGACAAGAGCCATCTTGCCAATCGACATCTCGGGTCCTGGCAATTGACCAGCGCGCATTTTGTCTGTAGCACGTTGACTCGTAAAGCCAGCAACACGAGAGTTGATGTAGAGGTCGGCAAGCATGTCGCGCACGATTGGGTCTTGATCTAACTCGTAATGACGGATCATTGCGACGAGGCGAGTATGAATATTGTTTTCGCCAGAGTCGGCTGCACCGATGGATGCGCGCTCGTTCATGAGCGTGGTGAGCGCGACGTTCCAGCCGTTGTTGATATCGCCAAGGCGGTGGTCGTCGGGCACGCGCACTTCATTGAAGAACACTTCATTGAAACTTGCGCCACCTGTCATCTGACGCAGTGGGCGAATTTCGACGCCTGGTGCATGCATGTCGACGATGAAGCCAGTGAGACCTTTGTGTTTTGGCAATGATGCATCGGTGCGGCAAATGATCTCACCGATATCCGAAAACTGCGCACCAGATGTCCACACCTTTTGACCGGTAATTCGCCACTCGTCGCCATCGCGTTCGGCCTTTGCTTGCAGCGAAGCTAGGTCGCTGCCTGCGCCAGGCTCTGAAAACAACTGGCAACCAACGATGTCTGCGCGCCACATTGCTTTGAGATATTTGGCCTTCGCGCTTTCGGACGCATGGGCCAAAATTGTTGGCGCAACCATGCCGAGACCGATTTGAAATGCACCAAGCGGTGCGGTGCGGTACTCGCGCTCAACTGCGTTGTATGCACGCTCATGAACAGGCGTCAAACCTGCGCCGCCAAACTCTGTTGGCCCAGTGATCCACGCAAAGCCTGCATCAAAACGTTTTGACTGCCAATCTTTTGCCTTGGCGAGCATCTCCGCTTCGGCCTCGCGACTGCGCTCTTCAAACATCGACACATTGTCGGTGCCCTCACCCCAAGTGAACTTTGTCTTGACTTGTTTGCGCTCCGCATTGGCCTCAAGAAACTTGCGTGCCGACGCTGCGAAATCTTCTACGGAAATGGGGCTAGATGTCATGGATCCAAAGATAGTTGCCGCAATATGGTTTCGGCGAAGGCGAGTCAACTAGTCTCTAGCCCATGGGTCAACCAGTAGCAGTAGTTCAAAAGCCTTCAGCAACACCTGGGCGAGTTCGTTTCGAGATTAACCGCACACTCACGGGTCAGGGGCACGAGCGCTACTCAAATATCTCGGCAGCAACTGGCGTAAAGCCATCTGATGTACTTGCCCAGCGCCTTTTTGCAACAGGAAAAGTGAGTGCCGTTCACGTGTATTCCAACGTGATCACCGTGGATGTGGCTGATGGTGCCAGTAACGATGGGTTGGCAAAAGTTGTTGAAGATTTGTACCAATACTGGAAGCCGGGCATGGCTCCAAAGTCGACGGAAGAGCTATTGGCAATGGTGCCAAAGAGTGCCGAGTCGGCGGCTCAGTCAACGACTGATGCAAGCGGGGCACCGTTATCGGCGGCGGCAAGCAAGATTCCGGCTGTATTGCTAGCTCGTAGTCAAGCAGCACTCGCCAAAGCAAAAGCCAACAAAGGCTGATTTGTTTTCGGCGTTGTAAAACGTTGATCAATTTTTGCACTAAGTTGAGGCCTACACGTGGGCAACAAAAATCTGACTCTTCATGAAGTAGCAGAGGCGCTTGGCGTTCACTACATGACTGTTTATCGGTATGTGCATGAGGGTCATCTGCCAGCCACCAAAAATGGACATGGATGGATTGTCCAGGCGAGCGACGTGCGCGATTTCCAACGTGGGGCCAACCAAGCGGTTACGCCTGTAGACGGTGGCAAAAAAGCGGCGCCATGGTCTGCTCGAATGCTGGCATTGCTGATTGACGGCAACGAACGGGGCGTTGTGAAGTTGATGGAGTCGGTATTGCGATCAGGAAATGACTTGTATTTCCTGTACCTCGATGTGTTGGTGCCGGCAATGAATGCGATTGGGATGAAGTGGTCTGCAGGAGAGTTAGATGTGTTTATTGAACATCGTGCTTCTGGTATTGCGAGTCGATCGGCAGCACAAATTGGCGCACGTTTTTCGAAGCGTGGCGTACATAAAGGAACGGTTTTAATTGGTTCACCAGACGGGGAACATCACGTGTTGGGGTCTCAACTGCTCGGCGACCTGATCAGTATGGAAGGTTGGAAGGTTGACAATCTCGGTGGAGATGTTCCACCTGAATCTTTTGCATGCGCAGCAATGCAGATTTCCGATGTTGTTGGGGTGTGTATCGCATCGACAATGTCGGAAACGCTTCCTGCAATGAGCAAATCAATTTCCAAAATAAAGAAGGCATCGAATAGTTCGATTTCGTGTTTTGCTGGAGGTGCAGCAGTACTCGACTTGGAGCACGCCAAAAAACTCGGTGCCGATTATTGGGCGGGTAGTCCGCGGACGCTGATGCCGTTGCTCCAACAGCACGCGATTCGTAACTAAATACGCGAAATAGCCCCGAAATAGTCGCCTAATAACTACGAACATATGTTCGCTACAGTGATGGCATGTCTGACTCGCTGCCCGTTGCAAAGGCTCTGCAACCAATAATTCCCGATGGTGTTTTGGTGCGTGGTCGCACCGTGTTGTGCAGTGGTGATGCCGCAATGTCGACGGCGCTGTTGACAGTGAGTGCTGCAACACAAGCTGGTTCATGGTTGGCCATTGTTGGTGTGAGTGACTTTGGTTTGATGTCGGCATGTGAGCAAGGTGTGGCATTGCAACGCATGGTGTTGGTGACACCAACTGCCAACAAAAAAGATTGGACAAGCACAGTGGCTGCTGTTGCTGATGGCTTTGATGTGGTGATGCTCGAAGTGCCACAAGGAGTGAGTGAGTCTGATGCGCGGCGTATTCAAACCCGTATTCAGGCTCGGCGCAATGTGCTTGTGTTGGTGGAAACATCGCGTCATGCAACTCCGCGTTCGGTGTTTCAACCAGATGTGGTGCTGCACACTGTGACTACACAGTGGGACGGCATTGAGCACGGTGCTGGCTATGTGCAGGGTCGAATTATTGATGTGATGGTGAGTGGTAGGCGCGTTCCACGAACAACGCAGCACGTGTTGCAGCATGTTGGCTAGCAATGGGTGAGCAGATTGCAACACGCGTTGCTGTTATTTCGTGCACCGACTGGCAGGCAGTTGCCGCACAGTGTGAACTGAATTCACGCAAGCAATGGTTTGACGCAGTAGCTGTGCTGCACGCGCAACGCGTGGTGGCGCGCACCGCATATGCCGCCAGCCAAGGTGTGCAAATAGGTATGCGCCGACGTGAGGCGCAAGCCGTGTGTCCCGAGCTGCACATTGCTACCAACAACCCCGAGCGCGACAGATTGATGTTTGAGTCGGTGGTACGAGCAGTCAGCGAGCTTGTTCCGCTCGTTGAAGTGAGCACGCCCGGTGTAATTCTGTTGGCTACACGTGGGCCGTCGAGATATGTGGGTGGTGATGAAGCATTGGCGCAACGTTTGCACAGCATTACTCGTGATGCACTTGGGCTTTTGGCTGATGGTCGGCCAATCATGTTTGGGGTTGGCATTGCAGACGGACGATTGACCGCACTTGTTGCTGCGCATGCTGCAGCTGGTCGATATGTGGTGGTTGATCCTGGTGAGAGCGCACGGTGCTTGGCACAATTGCCTGTGTCGGTGCTTGCTGACTTTGCCGAAATTGATCGTGATGTGGTGTCGTTGTTGAACCGACTTGGTTTGAGTTGTCTCGGCGATCTTGTTGCAATGAAGCCTTCTGATTTGGTCGGTCGGTTTGGTCCGGTCGGTTTAGAAGTACATCGATTGTCGCGTGGCTTCGATCGACATCCACCAATCACTATTGCGCCACCACCAGAGCGTGCGAGCACGCACCGATTTGAGCTATCGGTGGAAGATATCAATGTGGTGGTGGCTACTGCGCGACAAGTGGCCGATGAGTTGGTGACGCACTTAAGCAACCAGGGCGTGAGTTGTGTGCGACTACACGTCTGTATGCAAACCGATCACGGGGAACAAAGTGATCGCTTGTGGTATCAGCCTGAAGGATTAACTGCAGCAGCAATGGCCGAGCGTGTGCGTTGGCAGATGGAGGCATGGATTGCAACACGCGGACTCACAAGCGGTGTGGTGTTGTTGCGGTATTCGCCGGTTGGTTTGCGTGCACGGGAAGGAAGGCAACTTGGGTTGTGGGGTGGCACAACTCAAGCCGATGAATGGGCTGCTCGTGCTATTGAGCGATTGACAACGATGCTCGGTGCCGATTCGGTGCGTGTTGCGCAGTGGCGTGGTGGTCGAGACGTGGGCGAGGTGTTTGCGTTAACTCCTGCCGCCGTGGTTGACATGGAGCGACGCGCCGAGACAGTGGTGGTAAAAGAGGTTGCGTGGAGCGGCGCGTTGCCAACCCCATCGCCATCAATTGTGTACGACGAACCATTGCTAGCAGTTGTCAATGATGCAAGCGGGTGCGCGGTGAGTGTGAGTGGCAGACACGAACTGAGTGCATCGCCTGTGCAAGTAGTAATTGGTCGCCATGTGTACAACGTGGTGTCGTGGGCTGGGCCGTGGCCAGTGGAAGAACGGTGGTGGGACCCATTGCGTCAACGCAGGGCGGTGCGAATGCAGATGGTGCTGGCGCGTCACGGCGATGCAAGTGTGCGTACAGCTACGCATGCAGTAGTGATGGTGCTTGAGCACGGCGAATGGTGGATGACCGCGCGCTTTGGGTGAATACACTTAGGTTGTGTCAATTAGTGAGATCGTTGCTCAACTGTGTGCACATTTTGCTGCAGCAACACCATGCGACGAACGCGAACAAGAGTCGATTCAACAATTTTTAGCAATTGCTCCAACGCTTGAGTCACCGTTTGACGAGCACGTCAACGACATACACATCACGGGGTCGGCAATTGTTGTTGGTAAGCGAGGCGTTGTGTTGCATTTACATAAACGGCTCAATATTTGGTTGCAACCTGGCGGACATATCGAGCAGGGAGAGACGCCGGCAGAGGGCGCACTTCGCGAGGCGCGTGAAGAAACCGGACTTGATGTGCGACACCCCGACAACGGTCCGGTGTTGGTGCACCTCGACGTGCATCCTGGTCCGCGCGGGCATACGCACTTTGATGTGCGCTACATGGTGATGGCTGATGACGTTGAACCAGCTCCTGGTGCCGATGAGAGTCAGGATGTGGCTTGGTTTAGTTGGGATGACGCAATTGCCATGGCAGATAAGGGTTTGGTGGGCGCTCTCAGAGTGGTACGAACATATGTTCGCTAATATGGCGAGGTGGCAAATGACGTTTCGCATACACATGTTCCATATGCGGAATTACATTGCCGTTCCAATTTTTCATTTTTGCAAGGTGCTTCGCATCCCGAACAACTCGTAGAGCAAGCACAGTCATTGGGGCTGGAAGCGCTTGCGCTGACAGATCGAAATGGCTTGTATGGCATCGTGCGTTTTGCTGAAGCAGCGCGAGTGCTTGGGTTGCCAACAGTGTTTGGCGCAGAGTTACAACTTGATTCTGGAAGTCTCGTCATCATTGCTCGCAATCCGCGAGGTTATGCACATTTGTCAAGTGCAATTAGTGCGGGCCAACTCGCTGGGAGCAAAGAGCATCCAGTGTTTGTGCTCGAACAACTTGGCGAGTTTTCGGTCGGTGATTGGTGGGTGATGACGGGTGGACGTGATGGTGTGGTGGCGCGCGCACTCAACGAGCAAGGACCAAGTGCTGCTGAGCGACGAGTGCAGCAAATGAAGACAGCGTTTGGCAGTGACAACGTGCTGATGGAAGTGTGGGATCACGGCGACCCCTTGGACTCTGTGCGCAACGACGTGCTTGTGCGGATTGCGCATCGCAACAACTTGTCCAGTGTTGCAACCAACGATGTGTTGTATGCAACTGCAAGGCAGCATCGTCTAGCCACTGCGGTCGCTGCGGTGCGCGAACGCAGCAGTTTGGATGATGTGGATGCAACGTTGCCACCAGCGGCGACGGCCTACGTGCGAAGTGGTGCCGAACAACATCGTCGTTTTGTGCGTTACCCGGGTGTGGTGCAATGTGCGGCCGAGATCGGCAAAGATGCGGCTTTCGACTTGCGACTCGTTGCTCCGCGGCTACCGCCGTTTCCGTGTCCTAATGAGTTGGATGAGATGTCGTATTTGCGGCAACTCGTACAGGTCGGTGCCACGCGTAGGTATGGCATACGTCCAACTGACATGCGCGAAGATTTATCGCTGCGCGCTCGTGCATGGCAAGTAATTGATCACGAACTAGAGGTCATTTCGGCTCTTGGCTTTGCCGGATATTTCTTGGTGGTGTGGGACATCGTGCAATTCTGTGAACGATCCAATATTTTCTGTCAGGGGCGAGGCAGTGCTGCCAACTCTGCTGTGTGTTATTCGCTCGACATCACAAAGGCCGATGCGGTGTCGCTGGGTCTGTTGTTTGAACGGTTTTTATCGCCAGAACGAGATGGACCACCCGACATTGATATCGACATCGAAAGTGGTCGACGTGAAGAAGTAATTCAATATGTGTACCAACGCCACGGTCGGCATCATGCGGCTCAAGTGGCCAACGTGATTACGTACCGTGCGCGTTCTGCCGTTCGCGACATGTCGCGCGCACTCGGGTTTGCACCAGGTCAGCAAGATGCGTGGAGCAAGCAAGTTGATGCGTGGGGTTCGCTTGGAGTCACGGTCAAAAATGATGACCACAACATTCCTGCTGCGGTGCTCGATCTTGCTCGGGAGGTGCAAGACGCACCGCGACATTTGGGCATTCACTCTGGTGGCATGGTGATGTGCGATCGCCCCGTGACCGAAGTGTGTCCCGTTGAGTGGGGGCGTATGGAAGGACGCAGTGTATTGCAATGGGACAAAGACGATTGCGCGGCAGCTGGGTTGGTGAAGTTTGATCTGTTGGGGCTTGGCATGTTGTCGGCGCTGCACAACGCAGTCGATTTGATTGAAGAGTTTCGCGGAGTGCGAGTAGATCTAGCAACGATTCCGCAAGAAGATGATGTGTACGCAATGTTGTGCCGTGCCGACACGGTTGGCGTATTTCAGATCGAGTCGCGAGCACAGATGGCCACATTGCCAAGGCTCAAGCCACGACGTTTTTATGATCTCGTTGTTGAGGTTGCACTGATTCGACCAGGCCCAATTCAGGGCGGCTCGGTGCATCCATACATCCGTCGACGCAACGGCCAGGAACCCATCACGTATTTGCATCCGTTACTCGAAAACAGTCTTGGCAAAACATTGGGTGTGCCGTTGTTTCAAGAACAACTGATGCAGATGGCAATTGATGTGGCCGGCTTTACACCATCGGAAGCCGACGAGTTACGTCAAGCGATGGGTTCAAAAAGATCGCAGTCACGAATGCAGCGATTGAGCGAACGACTGTATGCGGGCATGGCGGAGCGGGGCATTGTTGGCGAAGTTGCTGATCTCATCTTTATGAAGATGTCGGCATTTGCAAGCTATGGGTTTCCCGAAAGTCACTCGGTAAGTTTTGCGTATCTCGTCTATTCGTCTGCATGGATCAAACTGCATGAACCAGCAGTGTTCTGTGCCGCACTTTTGAATGCACAGCCAATGGGTTTTTGGTCGCCACACTCGTTGGTGCAAGATGCCAAACGTCATGGCGTTGTGGTGCACAGTGTGGACATCAATGCATCTCGCGCAGATGCAACGCTTGAAGCATGTGGGGAGTCGACGGGAGGACTCTCGGTGCGACTTGGCGTTGGATCGGTACGCGGCTTGAGTAGTGCAGTTGCACGTGAGATTGAAAGAAGCCGACCGTTCGCAAATATGGAAGACCTTGTGCGCAAAGTGCCACAACTGCACATTGGGCAACTTGAGGCGCTTGCAACCGCTGGAGCATTTAATGATTCATTTGGGCAACAGCGTCGAGATGCTTTATGGAGCGCGGGCGCAGTGATTCAGTCTCGACCCGATCGATTGCAGGGTGTAACAACCGGCGCAGCTTCACCGCAGTTACCGGGCATGCAGCCAATCGATGAAATGATTGCCGATATGTGGGCGACGGGGGTTGCGTCGAGTGGTCACCCCACCGAATTTTTGCGAGTTGAACTTGCACGCATGGGCGTGGCAACAGCAACAGAATTGCCAGCGTGTGGTGCGCGAGGCGACGAAAAAGTATTGGTTGCAGGCACCGTGACGCACAGGCAGCGACCAGCGACTGCTCAAGGTGTGACATTTATAAATTTGGAAGACGAGACTGGATTGATCAATGTGGTGTGTTCGCAGGGATGTTGGATTCGATATCGCAAGGCAGCACATGGTGCGGGAGCATTGTTGGTGCGTGGTCGTCTCGAGGTGGGGGACGGTGGAGTGATCAATGTGATTGCTGAACACATTGCGCCACTTTCAGTTGGTGCCAAAGTTATGGCGCGCAATTTTCGCTAAATGGCTAAATAGCTAACTGGAGAAATTCATAGCGACTTACTCGGTGGGTTTTTCGTTTAGCCCGTCATTAAACATGCGGTACGTCTCGTAAATATCCTTGCACTTGTCGCAGAGCGGCAACTGTTTGGGGTCGCGAGATGGAATCCACACGTGTCCGCATAAAGCTTCTAGTGGGGTGCCATAGATGCGGGCCTCGAGCACTTTGGACGCAGCATCTTCGCCGGGTTCGGTTTTGACGATGTGGGCCATTGCCGGCTCGCCGGTCATGGCCTCACGTTCCGTAACTGGCTCCGTGATTGTTGGTCGAGTCTTGAGTGGTGTTGGCGTGCTCACACTTCCTACACTAGAGCCATGCCTACGTACGAGTTTCGATGCAAGACATGTGACGAAGTTTTCGAAGAACGTCGCGCCATGTCGCAAGCAAATGATCCTGCGCAGTGCCCGCAAGGCCATGACAACTCGGTGCGATTGCTCAGTGTGTTTGCATCAGTTGGAGCAACTGCACCGCAACAAGCACCAGCACCGCGCAGTGGTGGTGGTTGCGGTGGCGGCTGTGCCTGTCATTAATTGATATCACGCAAATTGATCACCGAACCGCGAGTGACAACAAGCCAATCGATGAGTTTGAGACCAGCATGCTGGCACAAGTCTTGAGCAGTTTCTAAATAATTGGAATCGTTGCTGCGAGCACACAAGAAAGGCTCGACAGTGCAGATGCTGAGCGATGTTGCATCAAGCACCGAAGAGCACAGACCAATGGCGTGATTGACATTGCTCGTGCATGATGCAACTGCATCAAACGACATCAGGCCCACTCCGCGAAGTTGGTTGTCGAGCATCAAGACCAACATCTCTTCGCAAAGTGGACGGCGAAGTGCAAGTGAGAAAACTGCGAGTGCGGCGTGTGGACTTGACACTGGGTCGGTATTTGCGCGTGGAAGGTAGATGGGGGTACGAAGGGTCTGAAGCACAATGGGTCCTTTTCAATATTGGGTACAAGCGAGAGGTCGCTGGCAAATTGCAAATAACGGGGATGTCGAGCGTGAGGGTAGAGCGGGGGTGTTGCAGCTAGGCAAGCGAGATATATATCGCTGCAGCACCAACAAGAATTGGGGTCGCGTACTGAACAAACTCTGGGATCTTGATGCGTGACGGCGCAAGTATGACGAAGCCACAAATCGCTCCGGCTAAAGCACCACCGAAGTGTCCGCCGATAGAGATGCCAGGTATGGCAAGAGTAAGAACAATATTGATGGCAAACGTCATGCCCAGACCAGTTTTGAGTGGATTGGCGCCGTGTTGGTGCATGCCGACAACGCCGGCAGCCATGATGCCAAAAACTGCTCCTGATGCTCCGCCAGTAAAGGCGGTTGGACTGAGAACAAGTGCGCCTGCAGAGCCACCAAGAAGTGCTGCGAAATAGATGAGTGCGAACTTGGTAGAACCGATTGTTGGTTCGAGCATTCGACCAAGTTGAAACAACAAAAACATATTCATTGCCACATGGAATAATCCAAAGTGCACAAAGCCTGCGGAGACCAGTCGGTATAACTCACCACTGTCAAGAAACACTCGAGACAACGACATGTTGTACTGAAAGCGACCCACTCCAGAGATTTGACTCCACACAAACAGTCCGAGATTAATTGCGATGATGGCATTGCTGACAACAAATGGATTGTTATTTTGCTTGTAGCTGTTTCGCTGTATTGGCTTTCGTGTGACTGCGCGTGGCGCTACATACGGGGGTGGTGGTGGTGGCGGCGTCGAGTTGTGCGGCGGTAGTTGCGGCGGGGGAAAATTCACGGAGTTAGTGCGGGGCCTTTTCGGCATCGGCACGATTGGATCGATACCAGTCGACTGTTTGGCGCAAGCCATCTTCAAATTCGGTGTTGCTATGCCAGCCAAGTTCACGTTCGGCGCGACTGGCATCAACTCGTCGTCGAGGCTGGCCATCTGGGCGTGTTGGGTCCCACACCAACGAGCCAGTGAAACCAACAATTCGAGCGATCGTTTCTGCCGTTTCGCGGATGGTGACTTCACGGTTGTTGCCAAGGTTGATGGGCTCGGCTGTTGTTCGCAATTGTGCTGCGAGCAAAATGGCATCTGCTGCATCATCTGCAAATAAATAGTCTCGACTCGCAGAGCCAGTGCCCCACACCGAGATCTTGTCGTCTCCTCGCTCTGTTGCTTCTACGCATTTTTTAATCAATGCCGGAATCACGTGCGAGACAGATTCATGAAACTTATCGCCAGGGCCATACAGGTTTGTAGGTATGACAAATGCAAACTGCTGTCCGTATTGCTGTTCGTTGACCTGCGCGTGTACGAGCATCGCTTTTTTTGCGATGCCATACGGAGCGTTGGTCTCCTCTGGGTAGCCATCCCAGATCGACTCTTCGCGAAATGGGACCGGAGTGAACTTCGGATACGAACAGACGGTCCCAAGTAGGACAGTTTTTTCAACGCCCACTTTGCGTGCGGCTTCGATGGTGAGTGTCCCCATCGTGAGGTTGTCGAGATACAGCTGAGCGGGAGCCACTTGGTTGTATCCAATGCCGCCCACGCGTGCAGCCAGATGAATGACGTGACTTGGTTTGTGCTGCGAAAATAATTGCTCGGCCACACCGACTTGTGTGAGATCGGCTTCTGACTGGCGAGGAGCGACAACGTTTGCCCCGGCCTTTCGCAATTTGGCAACGACCTTTGTGCCAAGAAAACCGTTTCCGCCAGTGACCACAACGGTGCGATTGGCCCAATAACTAGGCGAAGTTTGCTGCGGGGCAGAACTAGTCATGTGTATGACGATACTTACTTGGCACAATAGAAGGCGTGCGGGTCGCTTACACCCTTGAGCAGTGCTGGCACCGAGTGCCCGGAGGCACGGCCGTTTCGGCCCTTGAGGTGGCACGGGCCATGACCCATGTGCGACGAGACGTTGAGCTCGTTGGCGTCTCGGGCAAACATCTTGAAGACCCTGAGCTCAACTTCGATCTGTCAATTGATGTGGTCGGATTACGGGTGTCGGGAGCATTGTTGTACGAGATGTCTTTACGACTCAACCAGCCAAAAGTTGAACGATCAATGGCGGACATTGATTTGGTGCACAGCACTACGATCATCCCGTTTGCTACGAGCAAGAAAATGGTTGCAACCGTGCATGATCTTGCGTTCTTGCATCATCCCGATTTTTTTACGCGACGTGGTAATGATGTTTTTCGTCGCAGTCTAAAAGTCTTGAAGAAGCGCGCCGATGTTCTGTTGTGTTCTTCGCAAGCCACTGTGGACGACTGCTTGAGTGAAGGGTTTGCACCTGATCGCGTGCGGCACGTAGCCCTTGGTGTGCGCAGTGTGCAGGCTTCACAAACAGACATTGATCTCGTAAGAAAAAAGTATTCGTTGCCGTCACAGTATTTATTGTTCGTTGGCACTCTTGAGCCACGCAAAAATTTGGCTCGACTCGTTGGTGCGCTACGTGGGCGTAGCGACTTGCCACCTCTTGTGATTGCTGGAGCAGATGGTTGGGGAGATATTGAGGTACCTCAATCTGCAAATGTGCAATTCATTGGCTATGTCGAAGATCAATATCTTGGTGCGCTGTATGCCGGCGCGAGCGTGATGTGTTACCCATCGTTGTGGGAGGGTTTTGGATTGCCAATTCTTGAGGCGATGGCGCAAGGCACGCCCGTGATTACAAGCATCGGTACTTCGACGCAGGAAGTTGCGAGTGGAGCAGCCGTATTGGTCGACCCGCTTTCGGAAGAAAGCATAAGGAATGGCATCGATGAAGCATTGCGCAATGCCGACATGTTGGGTCAGCGTGGCAGAGAGCGAGCAGCGCAAGCTACGTGGGAGAAAACCGCCATAGCTACCGCACGTATATATGACGAGGTCTTAAATGGCGAAGTAGTACATGGCGAAGTGGCAGGCTCGTGATGGTTCTGTCGTGAAAATTGCCATCAACATGTTGTGGTGTGTGCCAGGCCGCGTGGGTGGTAGCGAAGAATACTTTGTGCGTCAGCTGACCGGACTCCGCGAAATTACTGCACCTTTTGACATCACCGTGTTCGCACCGCGTGGCTTTAGCAATGCGCATCCAGAAATTGCTCAATCATTTCCTGTTATCGAGTCAACTCACAACTGCGAGCGTAGAGAAGTTCGAGTGTTTACCGAAAATACGTGGCTAGCAAAGCAAACCGTCAACTTCGACTTGGTGCATCACGGGGGCGGAACAATTCCTTCCCGCGGTAACGATAAAACTCTATTGACTATCCATGATGCCCAGTACCTCTCATATCCTGAATATTTTGGAGCGGTCAAGCTTGCATATTTGCGTAATCGCGTTCCGTCTGCATTGCGACGGGCGACAGCTATTGCAACACCGAGTGAGTATGTGCGCAAAACACTTATTGACTCATTTGGTGTTTCTTCCGAAAAAATTTGTGTAGTACGACATGGGGTCGAGCAACATATTGGTCAAGGTGCAACTAGCGAAGTTGAACTTCGAGCGAAATTCGGACTGGGCAATGCGAGGATTTTGTTTTTACCAGCGATTACTCATCCTCATAAAAACCACGAGTTTGTCTTACGGATGCTTGCCTCGGTCTGGAAAGATACTTCGATCAAGTTGGTGATGGCTGGCGGGATCGGACTCGGCGAAGCGCGCGTGAATAAATTGATCAATGAGTTGGACTTGGCTGATCGCGCGTTGCGTATTGGGCGAGTTGATTCGGCAGATAGAGATGGCTTGATCAAAATGTCGGTTGCCCTCGTGTTTCCAAGTTTGTATGAAGGGTTTGGTGCGCCTGTACTTGAGGCGATGGCGCTCGGCACTCCAGTCATTGCGAGCAATTGTGCGTCATTGCCAGAAGTAATTGGTGATGGCGGTCTTGTGTTGCCTCTTGAAGAGGCGGCTTGGGCTAGTGCGCTTACAGAAGTGCATGCACGACGCGATGAATTGGTACGTCGTGGTCATGCGCGAGCCGCACAATTTACCGCTGCTCATTCGGCACAAGATTTGTGTCGAGCATTTGAATATGCATTAGGCGCAGCGACATGAACGGCATAATGAACGGCGTAAATAACAGCAAAAAACTGCGACTTGTCGTGCTGTGCCCTCACTTCGCACCCGACATGGCACCAACGGGCGCTGTGATGACTCGCATCGTGCACGAGTTGGCGGCGCTGGGGCACGAATTACATGTTGTGACTTCGCTGCCTTGGTACCGCGAACACGCAATCGAATCTGGTTGGGGTGGAAAGTTATGGCGGGTTGAGAAAACTGGTTGGGGCTCGATCACGCGCGTGCATCCATTTCCTGGAAAGACAAAACAAAACTTATTGCGCAGAGCATTTGGGTTTGTATTGTTCAGCGCAATTGTTGGATTAAGGAGCATTGTCGCGGGAGGATTCCCTCGGCGCATCAACGGAGTGTTAGCCATGTCGCCTCCGCTCACACTCGGTTTAACGGGATGGTTTACCAAACTTTTCCGAGGTGGAATGCTTGTGTTCAACATTCAAGATATTTTTCCTGATGCTGCAGCGCAAACTGGTGCCATTACCAACAAGCAGATACTGGGTGCAGCACGATGGCTTGAACGGGTGAGTTATGAGCGTTCCGATGCGGTCGTTCTGTTGTCAAACGACCTGCAACAAAACGTTGCTGCAAAACTCTCCACCAAATTCCACAGTCGACTACACGTGATTCCAAATTTTGTTGATACATCCGCGATTGTGCCCGGCGACAGAATGACTGACTACCGCCGTGAGTTGGGCATAGATGATCGAGTAGTTGTGATGTATGCGGGCAACGTCGGCTTTTCGCAATCTCTTGGACTCGTGCTCGCTGCAGCAAAATCAATGCCAAATATTGCATTTGTGATTAATGGTGATGGTGCGGCGCGCAAGTCGTTGCAGCAAAAAGCCGAATATGAGAATCTCAAAAATGTGTACTTTGCGGATTACCAACCGATCGAAAGACTGTCCGAGGTTCTCGCATCCGGCGATATTCATGTTGTGCCGTTGAAGACCGGTCTTGCCTCGGTCAGCGTGCCATCCAAGATGTATTCGATTCTGAGTGCAGGTCGTCCAGTGGTCGCGGCTATCGACTCGGGCACTGAGATTCCGCGCACGTTGGCTGAAAGTGGGGCGGGAATTGCGGTGGCACCAGACAATGAAGCCGACTTTATTTCGGCGCTGCAAATACTGATTTCTGACGGAACCAAGCGAAATGCGATGGGGGCACACGGTCGCACTTGGGTAGAACATCATGCTTCTGCTGGCGCAGTAGCAAAAAGGTATGAGGCGATTTACCTCAACAACCGATAACCTTTGGTCTTCGTGGCCCGATCATCATCAGCGAAAAAAATCGCCAGACTTGCCGAAAAAGGCAAAGGGAAGAAAATCCGCTTTCAGGGCGGCTCATTGTTTCCCGCTGTCATTCTGGTCGTCTGCGTGCTTGGCGTATCACTCATTGCGTACGCGCGCCAGAGTCAGCCAACGGTCGATGCGACCGCTGCGGCCAATCAGGAGTATTTCACTAGCTTCGGTGTGTACAAGTGCGATTCCTACGTCACGGGCTTTCCTGGTGCCGCAACCGATCCAGCAACGGTTTCGCCTGACGCATACATCAAAGCCGACGGCATTTTTGGATGGAAACCTCAAGTGCTCGCAGGATTGCGAACCGCCAAGCTCAAGACATTGTTTGACCTCTATGGCATCACAGTAGATGACAAGTCGATTACGTTTCCATCAACTGTCAACGGTGGCGAGACAATTACCGAAACTGACACAAAATGCAAAGATGCAAACGGTGTAGAAAAAGATGCAACTCTACGAGTTTTGGTTTGGGACGATTATCGCAATGCTGCTAACAGCAAAATTTCGATTGCCAGTTTTGATGGAGTACGACTTACGGGCGATGGAATGGCCATTGCGCTTGCGTTTACTGCAGAAGGCGTAGAAGTTCCGCAGCCCGACTCGTCTGCACTTGATACTCTTGCCTTCCAAATTCAAGAGTAGGTAGACGTGATGCACGCAGTCGTGCTTGTCGGAGGGTTTGGAACAAGACTTCGGCCGCTGACTTACAGCATTCCAAAACCTCTCTTGCCGGTGGCACACACCTCAATGCTTGAGCGATTGATGAACTCGCTTGCTCTCGGTGGTGTGACCCATGCAGTGTTAGCACTCGGTTTTAAACCCGAGCCGTTCATGGCGGCTTTTCCAAATGACATGTGTGGATCGGTGCAACTTTCTTACGCTGTCGAAGACACTCCACTCGATACCGCAGGTGCCATCGGATTTGCAGCACGCTCAGCAGGAATAAGCGAAACATTTGTGGTTGCAAACGGGGACGTGCTCACCGATCTGGACATTGCATCGTTGATTTCGTTTCACCGACAACATGGTGCAGAAGGAACAATTTCGCTCACGCCAGTGAGTGACCCGTCGCAATACGGAATTGTTGAAATTGACACAAACGGGCGAGTGGAGCGCTTTGTCGAGAAACCACAGCCTGGAACGACGACAAGTAACTTTGCGAGTGCGGGTACTTACGTACTTGAGCCATCTGCATTGACACGTATGCCTGGCGACCAAAAGCTCTCCATAGAGCGAGTTGTCTTTCCACAAATGGTGGCCGATAAGTCATTGTTTGCGATGTCTACTGATGATTATTGGATCGATGCGGGAAGACCAGACACATTTATCTCTGCGAATGTGCACGTATCCAAACGTGCTGCACAAGTGACCGATGCGCCAATCCATCCAACGGCGAAAGTGGCTGCAACTGCAGTCATTCTTGAGAGCGTGATTGGCGAAAATGTAACTGTTCTAGATGGGGCTCGCATTCAGCATTCAGTGTTGCTGCCGGGAGCTCATGTTGGTCGGGGTGCGGTCGTGATTGACTCACTGGTGATGGGAAATCTTGGTACCGATTCTCGGGTAACCGGATCGATAATCGGGTCTACTGGTGTTGTGGATCAGAACGAAGTGTGCACTAACGCTTCTGTTCCTGCGCACGATCCAACACAAAAGCCAGAAAATTCACCGAAAAAATCTTCGGAGTAGCAAACAATATGGCTGTCACCCGAAAGTCGAAAGTATTCGTCTGCGGGGGCGCGGGGTTCGTGGGGTCGCATCTTGTAGAACGGCTACTTGCCGACGGACATACCGTCGACGTTGTTGATGATTTGTCAACTGGTTCGCTTGCCAATCTGTCGGTTGCGCGCACGCTTGGTGGAGCGCTTAAATTTCATCATCTCGATATCTCGACTGTTGAATTTGCTGAGCTCGTTGGTTTACGTCAACCCGACGTAATTTTTCACATGGCTCTCTTGCCTCCGAGTGCGACCGAGTCGGCTTCCGTTCTTCGTGCCGCACCAATGCTGCTTTCGGTTCTTGAAGCAGCACGGAGACATCGTGTGACAAAAGTAGTTGCATGTTTGCCTGCAGTCCTTGTGTACGGCGAAGTGCCAGCAAAGTATTTACCTGTAAAAGAAGGACGCAAAGCTGATGCGATTGGTGTACCGCACGTCATGGCGCAGACGATCGTTGACCTTTTGGGTGTATATCGAGAAATGCACGACATTGAGTTCACCGCGTTGGCAATGACCAATGTGTACGGCCTCCGACAACGACCAGAAGACGGCGTTGTAGCCGCCTTTGCATCTGGAGTGATTCGCAATCAGGACCCTGAAATATATGGCAACGGAAAACAGACGCGTGATTTTTTGTATATAGATGACGCAGTAGATGTGTTGGTTCGCACAATTGCTAAGGGTGGTGGTCTTGTGCTCAATGCGGGCACTGGCGTGCAAACAACAATTGAAGAATTGTGGAAAATGATCGGCGCAGGTAGTTCGCTGCGCGCAAAGAAGCTTCCCACACGACCTGGGGATGTGCAGCGGTTGGCTGTATCTACCGTGCGTACCCGAATTCAGTTGGGGTGGTCGTCATGGACAAGCGTCGCTGAGGGTTTGGAAACAATTCGCGAAAGTTTTACGCGCTAGTTATCTAAATAAGTCTTCTTGTGCAGGTCGAACGATCTCACTCATCGCAGAGTCTCGCAACCAGGTTGGGTCTACACCACGAATGATTGCGACTGGAACGCCAGAAGTTTTGCCCATCACTAGTTCGCCTGTGCTTGCGAGTTCGTCGGCTACGCAAACTTCGGTTACATGCATGATACGACCGAGTGCATCTGGAGTGCCCCGCAAGTCAACTACGCCCGCAATGCCAGCAACACCTATTGCCACATCGGTGAGACCGTTGCGCCAAGGTCGACCAAAGGTGTCACTCACGATGATGCCAACATTGACACCTAACTTGGCCTTGATGATGTCACGGATGCGTCGGGCGGATCGATCGCTGTCAAGTGGCAACAGCGCAGCGTAACCACGTTCAACATTTGACAAATCGATTCCGCTATTGGCGCAGATGAAACCATGCTTGGTTTCGGTAATTATCAAGTCGCCTCGGCGACGCACGATTCGAACGGCTTCGTCTTCGACTAGTTGTTTGTGGCTGACGGGATCATCTGGATCAATGGCGACGAGACGTCCCTCGGCCTTGGAAACAATTTTTTGCGTTACAACCAAGACGTCTCCATCGAGCAGCGGGCCATTTGGTTCGGTGCTACAGGCGTCAACGATGATGTCCCCAAGTTGATCACCAGGAACAATTTCGCCGATTCCTTCAACGCTCCATGCAGTTAGTTTCATCGTGTGCTCTCCAGCGTCGTGCGTGCCAGGTGTTGAGATTTTTCTGGCGTGCTCATCACAGTATCTACAACAACACAGCGCATACCTTCGGCCTCAACTTTGGATGCAAGGTGAGCATCGGCGGTATCAATGATGAGTGTGCCACAAATCGGTGCGTACAGTTTTGCAACACCAACAACCGACGATTCGTGACCGAGTTCGGTCATGAGTCGGTCGGCAGGTCCCTTGAGCGCGGCACCTGCGATGATCGGAGAAATTGCCACGACCGATTCGCGACGCGCGATAAGCGCATCATCAACTCCACGTAACGCACGCAACGGTGCGATTGATACGAGTGGATTGGATGGAGCGATAACCACAGTTTTCGCAGAGCTCAGAGAGTCGAGCCCAAGTGCAGACGCACTTGAAGCTCCTGCAAAGCGCACGGAACTTACGGCAACAGAGTGTTGATGTTTGACAAAATATTCCTGAAAAGTAATTTCGGTTCCCTTTGAACCAGCTGCACAATCGTTGGCAAGAGTGACGAAAGTAGAAACTCGATCATTGGACATTGGTACAAGGTGTACATCTACGCCAAAACTTTGGCTGATCTCAGTTGTGACCTGTGCAAGTGTTGCGCCTTCTTGTAGGCGAGCAGTGCGATAAAAGTGTGTTGCTAAATCTTTATCGCCGAGGTTGAACCATGTTGGCGCTGCAGAAGAGCCCTGTGGGCGCACATCAACGAAGCGAGCGAGCGCAGACATTGCAGTCCACGATTCATTTTCGAGGCCCCAACCGCGCACTGGATCAATCGCATTTGCGAGTGTGTATGTGACGGTGTCGAGATCCGGCGAAATAGAGAGGCCATGCAAAATAGTGTCATCGCCCGTGTTGACAATTGCGGTGATGTCCTGTGCAGGCACAACCTGTATGAGGCCACGAAGAAATCGAGCGGCCCCGACACCGCCTGCAAGTACACAGATCACGTCGTTGAGCGTAACTATCTCGCATGGACTATTGATGACCAATAGCAACTGCTAGATTTGAGCCCGTTATGCGCAAAGCCTTTATCACCGGTATTACTGGTCAAGACGGACGTCACCTCGCAGAGTTCCTGCTGACCAAGGGGTACAAGGTCTACGGGATGATGAAGGGCCAGCACAACCCGCGTGCCGAGCTTTTGCGCGACGAGTTTCCAGATGTTGAAGTAGTGCCCGGAGATTTAACCGACCTGACAAGTCTCGTTACCGCTCTTGAGTATGCGCAACCAGACGAGTTTTACAATCTTGGAGCAATCTCGTTTGTGGCTATGTCGTTCAACCAAGCCGAATTGACTGCCAACGTAACTGGACTTGGCGTTCTACGCGCTCTAGAAGCTGTCCGCATGGTGGGCGGGGCTCAAAATAACCCAATTCGTTTTTATCAGGCGTCGTCCTCGGAGATGTTTGGAAAAGTGCGCCAGACTCCGCAAACCGAACTCACACCTTTTCACCCGCGCTCGCCATATGGTGTCGCGAAAGTATTTGGTCATGACATCACGGTCAACTATCGCGAGAGTTACGGCATGTATGCGTGCTCCGGAATTTTGTTTAATCACGAAGGTCCACGACGTGGGCTCGAATTTGTCACTCGCAAGATCACAAATACCGCGGCCCGCATCAAGCTTGGCATTGATAAAGAGCTAGTTCTTGGCAACACTGACGCGAAGCGTGATTGGGGTTATGCCGGCGACTACGTGAAGGCCATGTGGATGATGTTGCAGCAGGACGCACCGGATGACTATGTGATCGCAACTGGCGAGACGCACAGCGTTGACGAATTCTTGACGCTTGCATTTGAGAAAGCCGGTCTTGGCGATTTCCGCAAATATGTGAAACACGATCCAAAGTTTTTCCGACCTGCAGAAGTTGACCTACTGATCGGAGATCCATCGAAGGCAGAAAAGAAGTTGGGTTGGAAACGCGAAGTTGGTTTTGATCAGCTAGTGGACATGATGGTGCAACACGACATTGCCTACGAAACGAATCGCCTCAAGAAAATTTGAGCATGCGATTGCGCAGCGCAAGCATGAAACTGGCAAGCGCAACGAGTGAGCTACCAACGAGAGCAATTTCTACTCGCAGATAAAGATCGTTGCTAGACCATGCTGCAAGTGCAACAAAACTTGCAAACCCAATGGCCCATCCAATACCTGCAAGTGCATGTCCGCGAAGGGCGATAGTTGCCTGAGCGAATGCGACTGCCACCATATAGATCGCACTGGAAAGCGCAAGCAAGGTGAGTGTCCGGCGGTCAATTCCACCGTCATAGACAAGCTCGAGAACGGCTGGTCCAATGGCGAATGCACCGATTGTGCCAACAACGCCTACGCCCACAACGAGCACGAGAAGTTTTTGTAAGGCACTTCGAAATTCGTCTAGATGTCCCTGCGCTGCCAAGCGCGCCAAGCGCGGCAACAGGGCTGCCTGTACTGCTTGAAACAAAAAGAGTGGGATGCGAGCAAAAATTACCGCATTGCCAAATTGGGTGATCAACTCTGGTTTGGCGTTTGTACCCAGGATGTCGACAGTGATTGGTCCGGCATTGACGAGTGCCGCAGCAAACAATGAACCCAATAACAGCCAGCCAAGATTTGGTGTCACTTCAGACCAAGGTGCTGGTGGTCCGACATCTGTGTGCAGTTTGCCAAAGAGGCCAACGCCAACAACTCCCACAAGTGGAGACAACGCAATCATGAGTGCAAATGCTCCGACGCTGTCCACTCCCAAAGCCCACAGCACTGCCACGCCGATCACGCGGGCGGCGCCATCTGCACCGATGATGATGCCGTATGAGCCAAAGCGTTGTGATCCAGAGCAAATACCTCGTGCAAGATGCATTGGTGCGTATGACACAAGAGTGAGTACAAGGCACACCACGACACTGCTGTACCCGTCGAACAAGTGCTTCGTGAGATACGGAGAGGCAATAGCGATGATGACGGCAAGAACTACGAGCATGGTGACAGCAAGCGGAATCATGCGTCGAACAACAGGGTG
Organism: Ilumatobacteraceae bacterium; assembly: GCA_044339005.1. Lineage (GTDB taxonomy): Bacteria > Actinomycetota > Acidimicrobiia > Acidimicrobiales > Ilumatobacteraceae > UBA3006. Next base: position 18,252 of record JBIIWI010000003.1, on the reverse strand, counting down.
TCCACCCTGGTTGAGCGCACGTCTGTGCGAAAGAGCTCTTCCTACTTCTTGCTCGATTGGTAGAAAGAATCCCGGTGCGAGAGAGAATGCAATAAACCACATGGCGACAATTGGCTTGAAGCCATCTTGTCCAAGGGCTTGTTGGCCGATTTTGAAAAATACAAACGCAGAAATACCCGCAATAAACAGACCAACACCAACCGTCAGTGTTCCCTCGGGGAGAGGGATTCTGCTGCTGGTCGGCTGTGAGGCCGACTCAAGCGACGACGGCTGCGAAGCCAAAGTAGGGGGTGTTGGTTCAGTGAATGACAAGCAAGCCGATGTTACTTGCTGGCCTGTGCGTCGCGGCGAGAGTCGATAAGCGAATTGAGTACCATCGCGACGTTACTGATCGTCATTTCAACTTGTTTAATAACAAACGCTTTGGCAAGTGGAAATTCTTTGTCGATTTCTTCGGCCATTTCGCGTCGCCGAACTTGTGCTTTTTGAAAAGTGAGAATTCCGATGCCCACAGAAGTAAATACCAAGTCCTTGGCTTTTGTCTTCAAACAATCAAAGTCAATGTTTTTATCTGTCACAACAGTCCTTCGTAGTGCGCAATCTGATTCCGAGGGTATCTATGGGTGCTCGCAAAAGCAAGTATCAATGGTGCTTTACATACGACCGTTACGAGCCTCGGGGGAGCAAGGTTGGGTACAACTAAACTCTCTACATCGTGGTGAATTCAACAGATTCAGGAAACTCGGACGCACCTAAGGCTCTGGTTGAGGCTCCGCCCGTTGTCGTGGCGGTAGTGGTTCACCAGCCATGTCCTTGGCTCGAAGAAGTTGTTGCATCACTTGCAGCTCAGGATTACCCAAACTTGCAGACCCTGTTTTTTGTGACTGCTTCTTCTCCGACTACCAGTAACGACATTATTCGTAACTCCTTACCGGCGGCTGTGATTCGGCAGGTTGAAGGCAACCCTGGCTATGGCCCATTGATGAACGAAGTGAGTCGCCTGGTGGTTGGTGAGAGTGGATTCTTTTGCTTTATGCATGATGATGTTGCCCTCGATAGCAACGCAATCTCAAGCATGATCGAGGAAATGTTTAGGTCCAATGCCGGTGTTGTAGGGCCAAAGATCGTGATGTGGGACGAAGTCTCGGTATTGCAGAGCGTGGGACTTGGCGCTGATCGGATTGGAGACATCAGTCCGATAGTGGAACAAGGTGAAAAGGATCAAGAGCAGCATGATGCTGTGCGCGACGTGTTTCTTATTCCGTCTGCATGCATGTTGGTGCGCGCAGACTTGTTTCGTGAGATCGGTGGTTTTTCTCCGGATATTCCGTTGTTTGGAGAAGACTTAGATTTTTGTTGGCGCACGCATCTCAGTGGTGCACGAGTACTGGTTGTGCCAACTGCCCGTGCTCGGCATCGCAAGGAAATGGATGTCACGCGATCTGTTGCAACGATGAGCGCACTCGAGGCGCGCCACCGTGTGCGAACTGTAGCTACGTTGTCGGGTCGCGTTCAGTTGCCCGTTGTATTGGTCCAACTGTTATTCATGGCGATAGCTCGTGTTGTGATTGGCGTGTTTAATGGAACGTTCAGACAGGCACAGGCTTCTTTGCGTGCATCAATAGCCGTGATATTTGATGCAAAGTACATCATTCGACGGCGCGCAGAAGTACGCCCATATAGACGGGTGCCTGCTGCCGAAATTCATGATCTGCAAAGTCGTGGGAGCGCCCGACTGTGGGCTTTTATTCGCAAACGCCGATCGAGGGTTCAAGAGATTTCGGGATTAACCACGGCGAATCTAGTGAATCCAAAATCGCGCATGGTGGGTATTACTGCCTTGGTCGTATTCGCACTCATCATCATTGGTAGCCGAGGCTTGATAGGTGGAGGTGTTGCGTCGGTCGGTGAATTCTTGCCAATTCGCAGCGCATCAGAATCACCAAGAGCATTGATCTCTTCTGTGTTGAGTGGTTGGTGGCAAGCCGGCTTTGGTCAGGCGAGCGCAAACCCAACTGGAATTGTATTAATGGCAATCGCCGGTGCAGGTGTGTTGGGACGACTTGGGGCCTTACAAATTCTTGCAGTGATTGGTGCGTTGTTTGCTGGCTGTGTGGGCATGTGGCATGTAGCAAATGGATTCTTTAGTTCGCGAGCACGCATAGTTGGTCTTGTGGTCTATGCAGCAGTACCCGCACCTTACGCTGCAATTGCTCATGGTCGATTTGGGGTCTTGATGTGTTACGCCGCGTTGCCATGGATGTTGTGCTTGTTTGTGCGCGCTAGTCAGCGCCCAACTGGTGCACGCAAAACCCAAGTGTGGGCGTTAACGGTTTTGTTTGGTGCGGTCGTTACAGCATTTGTGCCTGTGTTTTTGATTCTTGTGTTGTTTGCGAGTGCGGCATGGATGACGGCAGACTTGTTGTCGCGCGTACGATGGCAAGCCGTTGCTTCTGTCTTGCAATTGATGTGTGTGCTCACAATAGGAATCATCGTTCTGAACTTTCCTTGGTCTGGCGGATTTATCGCTGCAGATTGGTGGCAGCGGATAATTGGAGTGCAAACAATTCGAGTGGGGGATATTGGGCTTGCAACTCTCGCACGCATGGATAGTGGTGTGATGGCAATCTCGGTACTTGCTCTTGGTTTGTATGTGCCCGTAATTGTTGGTTTACTCATTGTGCGCGGCGACAAGTTGGTGTGGGCCGCACGTTCTGCGACGCTCGTGCTTTTTGCGATGATCGCTATCGCGCTGGCAGACGCAGGCTACATACACTTCGCTCTACCCGAATTTGGAATTCTTTTTGTGATGGTGGCATGCGGTTTGTCCTTGGCCTCTGCAACCATGTCGAGTTTCATTTTCGATGATCAAACTGTTGGCACCTATCGATGGTGGAAGCCATTTGCGAGCGTTGCACTTGCATCCATTGTGATTGGCGGTCTGCCTGCAATTGCGCTCTCGGCAAACGGCCGATGGGGTCAACCAAAGGTTTCTCTTGCTCAGCTGCTGACACAATTGCCAACTGACCCTGCTTCCGGCGACTACAACGTCGTGTACGTAGGTCGCAGTGATGTGCTGCCACTTCCATCCATTCGCCTCAACGATCAAACTGCATTTGCGATTGCCGATGACGGCGAACTGACGATGCGGGATCACTGGTTGGCTCCAACAAATGCACTCACTGATTCGGTGGCTCAGGCTTTGAATGCCACAATCTCACAGCAGACTGTTCGGTCTGGTCGCTTACTCTCAAGTCTCGCCGTTCGTTTTCTCGTGGTTCCAATCATTGATGGTGCGGTTTCTTCGGTTGACCAGCCGTTAGAAGCTCCACCAGGATTACTTGAAGGGTTATCGCTACAACTCGATTTCCGTCGCGTGTACACAGCAAATGATCTAGTGATTTTTGAGAACATGGCCTACACGCCTTCATTGACAAAACTCGATGAGGCATCTGCGGTTCTCAGTCAGCAGGCTGGTACTGATGCTCTGTTGTCTTCACAGTTGCAAGTTACGCAGGTCGTGCCACGTTTAAGTGACATTGAGAGCAACCCAACTCCAATAGACGTGGGCACTGTTCATCTTGCGGTTCCCTTTAGTAGTCAACTAGTCCTGCACGTGGATAGCTCTGACGTAATACCGCGAGTTGCATTCGGTGGTACCACGGCCTTTGATTCTCCCTCGGCCGGAACCGCGACTCTTGACTTCAAGACTCCATGGAGCCATTTGCTGCTTCTCCTGATGCAGTTGGTGTTGTGGATCACAGTGATTTCGGCAACATTTGACCTGAGACGATTGAAGTCTCGTATCGGCGCGCGTCGCGTTAGTTCCGTTGTGTTGAGTGGGCCGGCAGATGCATTGCTTTCATTTAATAAAGAGGAAAGCGTCAAATCGCAGTGAAACTCGGAACTCATTTTTTCAAATCTGAAACGCCATCGCACATGACTGTGCGCCAGGTTGCAATGGTTGTAGCAGTGATGGCTGCGTGCGTTGCTCTGCTTGTTGTGGACAACGGTACAAACAGTGATGTGAATAACGTCGGTGAACTAGACGCAACTGAACTAAACATTACCGACATAAACGTCACTGATGTTTCGACGATGGCACCGATGCCTTACGTTTCTGCCATAGACGCGTTAACAACCAATTGGTTTTGTCCAGGCGTGCCAGCAAATGATGACAGTATCTCGAGTAATTTGGTGATCTCAAACGCATCCGAGACTGATATCTCGGCAACAGTGACCCTGCTCAGCACTGGGCAGACCCCTGTTGTTAACGCGGTATCAATACCAGCTCGGTCGCACATTTCGCTCGATGCTCGCGGTGGCATCAGCGCACAGTTTGTCAGTGCAGTTGTTGAGATAATCGGTTCACAGGGTTCGGTCGAGCAGATTGTAAGACACCCTGCGGGCGATGCAGTTGTGCTGTGCGCTAATCAACCTGAGACCGATTGGTATTTTGCGGATGGTTTTACTGGCGCTGATTCGATTGAACAAATAGTGATGACCAATCCATACGTCGATGCAACAGTTGTTGACATCACTTTTGTGACGGCCGATGCTGAGCGCAGCCCCGAGCAGTTGCAGGGTTTTGTATTGCCTGCAAACTCAGTGGTGGCACTATCAATGGATCAACAAGGTGCACGCAATGAACCGATATTGGCTGTGTCAATACGTGCATCTGCTGGTCGTCTAGTAGCTGGTCGAGTGCAGCACTATTTGGGTCAAGGTCGACTTGGCTATTCGATGAGCCTTGGGGCTTCGGCGATGAGTACGCAGTGGTGGTTTAGTGATGGTGAAAAGTTTGCAGGCAATACAGAGAGTCTTGTGATCTATAACCCGAGTGATCGTGATCGTTCGCTCAGCATTGTGTTTGTGAACGGAAGCGATTCGGCAAACAGTATTGACCCGCTCTTGATAACTGTCCCTGCGCATCGTGTTGTCACTGTGGACACTGGAACTATTCCGAGTTTGCCCACCGGAAGATATGGAATCATCGTTGCGACAAATGACAAAGACTTGGGTGATTCACTTGGTGTAGTCGTAGAGCAAGTGATAAATCGTCGTGATGGAAACACCGTAGGCACGTCAGTAGTTTTGGGGGCTCCGCACAATTCGGGATCAACAACTTGGAGCGCTCCAAGCGGTGTCACTGCGAGCGAGGACGCTTTGCAGATTATGAACACAACTTCGCAAGCAGCGACCGTGAGTGTGCTTCAGGTTGGACCAGCTGGTGCTGTCGTGTTGGGTGGACTTGAAGCACTTGCGTTGCCGGCTGGAGGAGTGTTGTCAGTAGGAGTTCCTCCAGGACTTCCCGACGCACAAATTATTGTGCAAGCAACAACAACAGTAATTGTGCAGCGACTGCTGTTGCGAGGACATGATCTTTTCGGTCGGAGTGCTGTTCTCGCATTACCTCATTTACCTTCACCCCAAGTTGCTGAGTTGGCACCGTGATTCGATTTTTGATTGTTGGGGCTGTGGTTGTGGTTGCATTGCTAATCAATCTGTGGCAGCGCAAGAGGCAAGTAGATGCTCCGACACAAGGCGCAGGTGAAGTGCCATCTCAAATCGACAGGGCAGATTTTTTGCGGCCCGATGCACCTTGGTTGGTTCTAGCTTTCACTTCTGCAACTTGCCAGACCTGTTCTGATATCGAGCGCAAAGTTCATGTATTGGAAACCAGGAGCGTCGCAATTCAAATATTGGAATACACGGAAGAGAGAGAATTGCATGCGCGTTACAAGATCGATGCAGTTCCTACCGTGTTGATGGCAGATTCAAATGGGGTAGTGCAGGCAAATTTTCTTGGACCAGTATCGGCTACTGATCTCTGGGCTGCGTTGGCGAGGGTGCGCGACTCAGTCGTGTGACTGGGCTGACGAGTCGTGTGAAGATTCGCCTATCGTGCGGCGTGTTGGCTGACCAAGTCCTTGTTGGACCAATCGAGAAACCATCGCACCATCAATTGTTTCGTTGTCGAGCAACGATTGAGCAACGAGGTCAAGGCCTGCACGATGCTTTTCGAGCATCACGCGTGCACGCTTTTCTTGTTCAAGCAAAATGCGACCGATTTCTTCGTCAATCTTGCGCGCTGTCTCGTCCGAATACTCGCGTCCACTTGTCATTAAGTCTTCACCAAGGAAAACCTGTTGCTGACCTGACCAGGCCATCGGACCAACTGCATCACTCATGCCCCATTCGCGAACCATTCGGCGTGCGATACCCGTGGCCTGTTCGAGATCATTGGCAGCGCCACTATTGAGCGAACCGAATACCATCATTTCTGCAACTCGACCACCCATTGCTTTGCAGATCACGTCTTCGAAGAACTCACGTGAATAGGTGTGTCGTTCAGCCGGCAGGGTCCACGTGACACCAAGTGCCATGCCACGGGGGAGGATCGTTACTTTGTGTAGCGGATCGCTGTGCGGCAAGACAGTTGCAAGAACTGCGTGCCCACCCTCGTGATATGCGGTGGCGCGTTTTTCTTCTGCGTTGAGTACAAGACTTTCGCGGCTTGCACCCAGTACGACACGGTCGCGCGCGTTTTCGAAGTCAATGCGCTCGATATGGGTCGAGCCTCGGCGGACTGCAAAGAGTGCAGCTTCGTTGACCAAGTTTGCCAAGTCGGCACCACTCATGCCCGGTGTTGCTTTGGCCATTGTGTCGAGATCAACATCTTGACCCATGCGCTTACCGATGGAGTGAACTTTAAGAATTGCAAGTCGTTCGTCAGATTCTGGCAACGGAACGATGATCTGACGATCGAAGCGACCTGGGCGCAAGAGTGCTGCGTCCAAAATGTCGGGGCGGTTGGTAGCCGCAAGCACAACGATGCCTTCAGTGGCCTCAAATCCATCCATTTCGGCAAGCATTTGGTTGAGCGTTTGCTCGCGTTCGTCATGTCCGCCACCTAGGCCAGCGCCACGCTTACGACCGATTGAGTCAATTTCGTCGACAAAGATAATTGCTCGACCCATTTTTGCTGCTTGCTGAAAGAGGTCGCGCACACGGCTTGCTCCGACGCCAACAAACATCTCCATGAAATCGGAGCCAGTGACTGATAAGAAACCAACTCCAGCTTCGCCTGCAACGGCGCGAGCGAACAGCGTCTTGCCGGTTCCAGGAGGCCCAACGAGCAGGATTCCCTTTGGAACACGTGCGCCAATTTCTTTAAATCGCTCTGGTGTGCGCAAGAAGTCAACTACTTCTTTGATCTCTTGCTTGACGCCTTCATAGCCCGCAACATCGGCAAACGTGGTGACTGGTTTGTCAGCATTGAAATTCTTGGCGCGACTTCGTCCGATCGACATGATGCTTCCGGCCTGACCCATTGCACGACGCTGCATCCAGATAAAAAAGCCCATGATCAGCAAGAAGGGGAGCAGAATCGGAATCAAGCTCGTGAAAAAATTGCCCTGCGGCGTTGAATAGTCGTAATCAACATTCTTTGATTTCAGTAATTGTTCATCAGCGTCAGAAAGCGAGACGGCTCCTGTTGTTGTAAAAGTATCGCCACTTGCCAACTTGCCGCTGATGGTGTTGGAGAGGTTGTTGATTTCGACCGAAGTGACCTGGCCGTTTGAGACTGCTTCAAGAAACTGGGTATACGTGAACTTGGTTGCAGTTGTTGTAGGGATGAAACGTGGACCAACAATCAGTGCTGCAGCGACTGCGATCAGTGCCCACACTGCCCATCGGGGCATTGACTGACGTTCTTTTCCTGATGGAGCGCCTCCAGATTTTTGCAACTTACCTGGCAGACCCTTACGTGGCTGTCGCTGTTGACGTGGTTTAGCAGAGTTCGTTGGCTTCGATGGTGGAGGAGGGGGTGGCAATTTGCTCATGAGGCAATGATACGGGCACATGTAGCACTGTTGAACAGTCCCCCAATCTGTGTATCTGCACGATTATTGTTGGCACATGGCTCGTCACTGTTCTCGCTCTACATGTTCACAATCCGCTGTAGTAACGCTGACATATCAATACGGACGGGCATTGGTATGGATTGATGACCTCGCAGCTGATCGCGACCCGCATGCCTATGACCTGTGTCTCCGACACTCGCAACGATTTGTGGTGCCCACCGGTTGGCGTCTTGAAGACCGCCGTGACCGTTTCACCATGGTGATACCAAATCGCCTAGCGGGATGATTCAAGCACCTTGGCCGCCGCCAAGCGTTGAGCAAAAACCTAAACGCTCGCTACTTTCGATATTGGTTTTATGGATCAGTTGCTATTCGGCAGCCGTAGCAATCACCATCGTGGTGACGTCGAGTGCTGTTAGCGGCACCGACAATACCGCAAACGAAAATCCCACCACATTTGTCTTAGCGCTTTCGGCACTTGGGTTGTGGTTGCCATTTGTTTTTATGTTGCGGTGGGTGGCTCATCGCGAAGGCAGTGACTTGCGAACATACTTTGGACTGAGGTTTGCAAAAACTGATTGGTTTGGATTACCGCTTGGAGTGTTTTGCCAGGTCGTACTCATGAACGTCATCAACTGGCCGCTCAATCAGTGGTGGCCCGATACGTTTAACCCACAACGAGTCGAAACACGTGCGCGCGACTTGGTTGATGGGGCACAAGGCGCATGGTTCATCGTGCTTTTTCTTATCGTTGTCGTTGGCGCGCCGTTTGTGGAAGAGCTGGTGTATCGAGGTTTCATTCAAGGCGGATTACAGACTCGACTTGGTTCCACTTGGGCGTTGTTGATTACTGCTGCATGGTTCACCGTTGTGCACATGGAGCCAATCGAATTCCCGGGACTGTTTGCTTTCGCCATTGTGCTTGGTCTGTGTTATCGGCGCACTCAACGTTTGGGTCTCTCGATGGTCACTCACTTGGCGTTTAATGCAACGGGATTGTTGCTCGTAGCCCTCTCCTAAGATGAGTGGAGTATGAACCACGATGACGTGAGTGAACGCCCAACGATGTTGCAACGTTGGGCAAACCAATTTGAATTGAACGTCGATTACTGGAAACGACTCTCGACGATCATCGTGGTGGGCGGTGCGACAATTTTTTTATTGCTCACATTGCATCCAGATCTGATTTTGCGAAACAACACTCCTACAGGCGGTGACATGGGTGCGCACGTTTGGGGTCCTGCATTTTTGCGCGATCACTTGCTGAATAACTTCCGATTAGCGGGTTGGAGTATGGATTGGTACGCGGGGTTGCCGGTGTATCGCTATTACATGGTGGTGCCCGCACTCTTTATTGTTGCGCTCAATTTCTTGGTGCCGTATGGCATCGCAATTAAAATTGCAGCAGTCATCGGAATTTTGACATTGCCATTTTGTTCGTGGTTGTTTGGAAGGTTCGCGAGATTTGCATATCCGATTCCTGAGATGTTGGCGATCGCGTCCACGATCTTTTTGTATGACGAAAGTTTTACGATCTACGGCGGAAACATCGCGTCAACAATGGCGGGCGAGTTTTCGTTTTCGATTGCGCTCTCGCTGAGCATTCTGGGTTTTGCATTGGTGGCACGTGGTCTTGAAACTGGCAAATATTTGGCTTCTGGATCAATTGTCGTTGCGTTGTCGGCACTCAGTCACGGCATTGTGTTGCTATTTGTGTTTGGTGGTGTAGCGCTGATGTTGCTTTTTTGGATTCAGTCGAAAACAGATGGAATCAGAGACAACGCATCAGTTGCATTCGGCGTCAAGATCATTGGTCTTGCGGTGCTGCTGTCAGCCTTTTGGGTGATTCCATTTGTTACAAGCCATGCATACATGACCGATATGAAATATGAGCCACGACCAAGTGGTTCAGCGGATTCGTTTTGGAGCATGTACTTTCCGCTGAATCAACTCTGGGACATCCTGATCATGTCGATTGCTGTGATCGGCGCACTCAGTCAATTCGTTCGTCGACAGCGGATCGGTATGTGGATGGTTGTCTACTGCGCGATACTCGCCGCGGGGGTCTACTTCGCTCGCGGTGGTTTGCCGGTGATCGGTCTGCTGTGGAACCCACGGATACTTCCGTTCTTTTATTTGCTGCGCTACTTTCTTTTTGCGATCGGCGTCTACGAAGTCGCTGCGTTTTCTGCACGCGTGTTGTCTTTTGAGCGTGTTGCGCGACAATCTCTGTCGCAGAACGAGGAAAGTGGCACGGTACGAATTGCCCAAATTTCGTCGTCGCGCACCAGGGTTGCTTTCAACCTGGGTGTATTGACGGCATTCGTTGTCGCGACGTTTTTAGTGATCGGATTTCGCTTTCAAGAGCTGCCATTTGGAAGTGTGCAGACTGACGCTTCCGGCAAATCCGAATATGTCTGGGGCCCAATTCGTGGCGCATCATCCAACGATGGTTTCGTGGATGGTTGGGCTCGCTGGAATTTCACTGGCTACGAGGGCAAGTCGGCATATGGCGAATACCACGATGTGGTGATGACAATGAAGTCATTGGGTGAAGATCCATCACAGGGATGTGGCAGGGCGGTTTGGGAAAACAATAGTGAGCTCAATAAATACGGAACAACCATGGGGTTGATGCTCCTGCCGTTTTGGACAGACGGATGTATTGGTTCGATGGAGGGCCTATTTTTTGAGGCTGCAGGAACTACTCCATATCACTTCATCACTGCTGCAGCAATGTCCAAGCAGAGCAGCAACCCGGTTCGAGAATTGCGATACGTCAATAATGATGCAGCAAAAGGCGTCGCGTATTTACGTGCACTCGGAGTCAAATATTTCATGGGATTCACTCCAGAGGCAGTTACTGCGGCATCGGAACAACCTGGTCTCGTCAAAGTTGCGCAGTCTGGACCGTGGGTGATATTCCGGGTCAGCGAAAGTGACTTGGTTGTTCCTCTTACAGTGCAACCAGTTGTTGTTTCAATGGCAAATGGAGACCCGCGTGAGCGTTGGCTTGAAATTGGTACCAGTTGGTTTCAGCATGCAGACGAATGGGCTGCATTGCCGGCTGAAGACGGCCCGCGAGAGTGGCAACACATTGATTCCAAGATTGATCTGACACGCCGCGAAGGTGAGCCAGGTGCCTCGGGTCGGCGAGTTGACATCGTGACTCCAGGTCAGGTCATAGAACCTGTTGCTCTACCTCCGGTTGTGGTGAGCGATGTTGTGCAGGGCCAAAGTGAAGTCACGTTTACCGTCGACAAAATTGGTGTTCCAATATTGGTGCGCGTGAGTTATTTTCCAAACTGGAAAGTTGACGGTGCGAACGGTCCATTCCGTGTAGCACCGAACATGATGGTGGTGATACCGACGAGCAACAGCGTGAAGTTGCACTACGGCTCTACGTCGCGCGATTACATGGCGTATCTATTGACATTCATCGGTATTGGGGTTCTAGTGCGTCGGCGACGCAAAATGAGAAGAGAATTTCAGTAGCCTTTTAACTCGTGCCAGATCTCAACGCAATTGTTAAGGCTTACGACATTCGGGGAATCGTGCCCGAGCAGTTAGATGCATCAGCCGCATACGCGTTTGGCGTGGCTTTTGCAAAGTTTACAAATGCGAGCGCCATTGTCGTTGCCCACGACATGCGACCGAGCGGTCCAGAACTCGTGGATGCATTTCAGCGTGGAGCACTTGCGCACGGTGTGGATGTAACCAACGTTGGCCTTGCCTCGAGCGACTTGTTGTATTACGCATCGGGCAAATTCGACATGCCAGGTGCAATGTTCACTGCCTCGCACAACCCTGCTCAGTACAACGGCATCAAGTGTTGTCTTGCCGGTGCCCGCTCAATCGGCATTGATAATGGCTTACGCGAAATGCTTGTCACTGCAACTGCAGTTCTCGATGGCAAAGAGCCAGCACTTGCAACTAAATCTGGAACACTCAGCCATATCAACTTGCTCTCCGAGTTTGTCGACCACGTTGTCAAATTTATTCAGGCAGACACCTTGCGCCCGCTCAAAATTGTGGCTGACACAGCCAATGGAATGGGCGGCTTAGTTGTGCCGGCAGTTTTTGAACGGCTCGGTGCATTCGAACTTGAAGTGATGTACGGGGAATTGGATGGAACATTCCCGAACCATCCGGCCGATCCGCTGCAACCTGCAAACCAGCGAGACCTGCAAGCCCGAGTACTTGCTGGCGGGTTCGACGTTGGTCTTGCATTTGATGGCGACGCTGACCGAGTGTTTGTGGTGGATGAAAGAGGGCGAGGTATGTCGGGCAGCACGACAACCGCGCTTCTTGCCACACGGTTCCTGCGCACACACCCTGGTGCAACTATTTTGTACAACCTCATCTGTTCGCGCGCTGTGCCAGAAGTGATTGCGGAGCTTGGTGGAAAAGGCATTCGAACCAAAAATGGTCATAGCTTCATGAAACAAATCATGGCCGAAACTGGTGCGGTATTCGCGGGCGAGCACTCTGGTCATTACTACTTTGCCGACAATTATCGGGCCGACAGCGGACTTATTGCGACGATGGGTGTTTTGGGGGAGATGTGCCACACCGGTAAGTCGCTTTCACAAATGCGTGAGCCTCTCGAACGCTACGCATCTAGTGGTGAAATCAATACAACTGTCAAAGACATTGATGTAGTGATCGAGCGAATTGCGCTCGACTACTCGTCGTACTCACAGGATCGAGTGGATGGACTGACCGTTGACTGTGGCTCGTGGTGGTTTAACGTGCGGGCTTCAAATACTGAGCCGCTATTGCGACTTAATCTTGAGGCATCTACGCGCGATGAGTGCGACAATCATGTGGTTGAGTTGCTCGCCAGCATTACTGCTTAGCTAAGCGACTATAGAATGAGCGTTATGTCACTCGATGCAAAGTTGCTCCAGATCTTGGCCTGCCCGCAAGACAAAGGTCCACTGTTTTACTTTTCGTCTGAGGGGTTTTTGTACAACCCACGCTTGCAACGCAAATACAACATTGTTGAGGGCATTCCCGTGATGTTGATTGACGAGGCAACGAGTGTTGATGTGCTCGAGCACGAGGGTCTTGTGCAGCGAATTGCCCAAGAGCACATCGCCCCAACATTTGGCTAACGCAAGTCGTTTGACTTAACCAGATCAGGGTTTTCGTCTAGTATCAAAGTTCTAGATGGGCCAAACTAATCCCGTGCCAGCTGGCCAGGGCTCATCGACCTTCATTCATTTACGTACACATGTACAGATACACATAACAAAGGAACCCGTATGACTTCATTTGCCCAACGTCGTGATTTTCGCGTCGCCGATATTTCCCTCGCACCATTTGGTCGCAAAGAGATTCACCTAGCCGAACATGAAATGCCAGGTCTTCGTGCCTTGCGCAAAGAGTACGGCAAGACAAAGCCGCTCAAGGGCGCACGCATTTCAGGTTCACTGCACATGACTATTCAGACTGCAGTACTCATCGAGACACTTACCGAACTTGGCGCTGAAGTGCGCTGGGCGAGCTGCAATATTTTCTCAACACAGGATCACGCTGCTGCAGCAGTTGCGGTTGGACCTAATGGTTCGGTTGAAGAGCCAAATGGAGTTCCAGTGTTTGCATGGAAAGGCGAAACTCTCGAAGAGTACTGGTGGGCTACTGAGCAGATGATGACTTGGCCAGACGGCGACGGACCAAACATGATTTTGGATGACGGTGGCGATGCAACCATGTTGATGCACAAAGGTGTTGAGTACGAAGCGGAAGGTGCTGTTCCGGATCCAACGACTGCATCAAACCCAGAGTTGGCAATCGTGCTTGGACTATTGCAACGCTCGCTCAAGTCTGAGCCGAAGAAGTGGACCACGATGGCAAAAGGCATCAAAGGTGTTACTGAGGAAACAACAACTGGTGTAAAGCGCCTCTACAAGATGGCCGAAAAGGGCGAGTTGCTTTTTCCTGCGATCAACGTCAATGACAGCGTCACCAAGTCAAAGTTTGACAACTTGTACGGATGCCGTCACTCATTGATTGACGCAATCAACCGTGCAACCGACGTGATGTTGGCTGGCAAGTTGGCAGTTGTGTGTGGTTATGGCGACGTAGGCAAGGGCTGTGCACAAAGCTTGCGCGGTCAGGGTGCTCGCGTTGTGGTGACCGAGATCGATCCGATCAATGCGTTGCAGGCAGCGATGGAAGGTTACGAAGTCAACACACTTGAAGCTCTCGTTTCAACTGCAGATGTTTTTGTAACGGCAACGGGCAACGAAGCAATCGTGACTGTTGATCACATGGCAAGGATGAAGCACAACGCAATCGTGTGCAACATCGGCCACTTTGACAATGAAATTGACATGGCCGGTCTTGCTCGAAGCGGGGCAACTCGCGACGAATTGAAGGCAGGAACCGACTTGTGGACGTTTCAAGACGGTCATGCTGTGATTGTGTTGGCAGAAGGACGACTTGTCAACTTGGGTTGCGCGACAGGGCACCCAAGTTTTGTGATGAGTTGCTCATTCTCGAACCAGGTCATTGCTCAGATGGAACTGTTTAATCACACCGACAAGTACCCACTTGGGGTTTACGTGTTGCCAAAGGCGCTCGACGAGAAGGTGGCAACGCTGCACTTGGGCGCTCTTGGGGCAGTATTAACAAAGCTTTCCGATGAGCAATCTGACTACTTGGGCATTCCTCACAATGGCCCGTTCAAGTCGGAGAATTACCGCTACTAGTTAGCCGGTACAAAACAGCAATCTATTTTGTAGATCGGATCTGTAGAAGCGGAAGAGTTTTCGCAACTATTGGTCCGATCAAAACAGCAAAAGCAATGGTGCCGATTCCGATCGAGCCGCCCAATGCAACTCCGGCAAGCAGTACTGCAACTTCTACGCCTGTGCGCGCTTTGCCGATATTGAAACCACGTTTGGCAAGACCAACCATCAATCCGTCACGTGGGCCCGGGCCAAGACCTGCACCGATGTAAAAACCAGACCCGATACCGGTCACCACGATTCCGCCAAGCATCAGAGATATTCGTAGCCACATTGCTGTGTCATCGGTAGCTTCGGGGACAATCGAAAGAAAGATGCCGGCTGCAACGCCAACCTCGATTGCGTTCAAAATGGTGCCGATCCCTGGTGCTTGGCGCAGGGGAATCCACAGCAACATAACGAACGCACTGGTGAGCACAATGGTTGTGCCAAAAGGTAAGCCGATGATCTTGCTCACGCCATCATGAAACACATCCCATGGTGGCAAACCCAGATTGCCGGCTTTTTGCATACCAATTCCGATTCCGAAAAGTGAAAGTCCAAACACACATCTGATTAGTCGTTCGATTGGGCGATCTTTGAGCGGTGCAAGAAAGTAATTTTCCACGCGCAAAGACTAATGCTGCGGAGGTGTGAATGTTGTACATACAGCGGTGTGAGGCGTGCGGTTGTAGGGCACGCGTATTGTGCATCAATTGCCGAACAAAACTCTTTGCGATGGCGCAACCTGAGTGCGATGTTGCAGTAGCAGCTGTTGTGTATGAGGGCATCGCACGTCGATTGATTTTGAGTCTCAAGTACCACAATCGCCGACAGGTGGTGGCGGTGCTCGCAGATTTGTTGGCGGAGCGAATTACGCAACGTATTGAAGACATTGAAACGGTCTGTGATGTGGTGACTTGGGCGCCGACCAGTAAGGCGCGAGTTCGCCGGCGTGGCCACGATCAGTCCGAATTGTTGGCACGATGTTTGGCTAAAAAACTGCATGTGCCATGTAGGCGACTCTTAATTAAGACATCTACCAATGTTCAAACTGGGGTATCGCGAGAACTGCGCTTGCAAGGCTCGGTGTTTTCGGCGCGCAAACTGGGGGTTAATAGCCATGTGATTGTGGTCGATGACGTGGTCACTACAGGCGCAACCCTTCGGTGCGCTGCTGAAGCTTTGAACAAGGCGGGTGTCTCCCAAGTGACCTGTGTGGCGGTTGCATACGCTCTGAGGCGCGACCTCCGAAGGTAGGATTCAGGGTCTTATGGCCTTACTTAATCGCATTCTTCGTGCTGGTGAGGGCAAAAAGGTCAAGGCTTTGGCCGACATCGTTCCCGATATCAACGCGCAAGAGCCAGAGATGCAAGCTCTGTCGGATGAGGCTCTCAAAGGAAAGACCGCCGAGTTTCGCTCCCGCATCGAACGTGGTGAAGACACCGATGACTTATTGGTCGAAGCATTTGCTGTAGTTCGTGAAGCCTCGTTGCGAGTTATCGGACAACGCCACTACGACGTGCAGATGATGGGTGGAGCAGCGCTACATGCTGGATGGATTCCCGAAATGCGCACAGGCGAAGGCAAGACGCTTGTTTCAACTTTGCCCACGTATCTCAATGCGTTGCCAGGCAAAGGTGTTCACTTAGTGACCACCAACGACTATTTGGCTCAACGCGACTCTCAGTGGATGGGTCGCATTCATCGCTGGCTTGGTCTCGAAGTTGGGCTCGTGATTCCTGGCGTGCGTACCTCTGCAGCAGAGAAGCGCATCGACTACTTGGCCGACATCACCTACGGCACAAATAACGAATTCGGTTTTGATTATTTGCGCGACAACATGGCTGGTACCAAGCAAGAAAAAGTTCAGCGTGGTCATTACTTCGCCATTGTCGACGAAGTCGACTCGATTCTGATTGATGAAGCGCGAACTCCATTGATTATTTCTGGACGCATTGCTGATGCAGCCAAGTCGTATTACCAATTCGCCTCGATTGTCAGGTCGCTCAAGCGCGACGTTGATTATGAAGTCGAAGAAGACAAGCGCGTTGTTGTGCCAACCGAGGCTGGTATCGAAAAGGTAGAACAGCAACTTGGTATCTCCAACTTGTACGACGAAGTGCAGCAAAACTTGGTGCACCAATTGCAAGTTGCGCTCAAAGCTGCTGTGTTGTATCAACGCGACAAGGACTACATCATTCAAGATGGTGAAGTAAAAATCGTTGACGAATTTACTGGCCGAATTCTTGAGGGTCGTCGTTGGAGCGAAGGTATTCACCAAGCGGTGGAGGCCAAAGAGGGCGTCAAGATCAAGGAAGAAAACCAAACGCTTGCAACCGTGACATTGCAAAACTATTTCCGTATGTACGACAAACTCGCTGGCATGACGGGTACTGCACAAACAGAAGCAGCCGAGTTGATGAATACTTACGGGCTGCAGGTTGTGCCCATCCCGACCAATCGCGAAATGGTGCGAATCGACCAAGCAGACCTCATTTTTAAGACCGAGGCTGCGAAATTCAAGACCGTTGTTGCCGATATTGAAGACAAGCACAAAAAGGGTCAACCAGTGCTGGTGGGTACTGTCAGCGTTGAGAAGAGCGAATTGCTGTCGCGCGAACTCGACAAACATGGCATCAAACACGAAGTACTCAATGCCAAGCAGCACACACGTGAAGCTTCAATCGTTACGCAGGCCGGACGCTTGGGCAGTGTCACTGTTGCAACCAACATGGCTGGCCGCGGTGTTGACATCATGCTCGGTGGAAACCCAGAAGGACTTGCTCGAGCCAAAGTTCTGCAAGAAGGTTTTGATCCAGATACACTGATTGACGAATTTGCTTTAGCGATGCCGCTCGAACAGATGTCTGATGAATATCGCGAGGCGCGAGCAGCAGCACAAAAGCGTTACGCCGATTTGTTGGTTGAGTTCACGGCTTCATGCAAGATCGAGGGCGACAAAGTGCGCAGCGTTGGTGGTCTCTATGTGCTTGGCACTGAGCGTCATGAGTCGCGCCGTATTGACAATCAGTTGCGCGGCCGTTCTGGTCGTCAGGGTGATCCAGGCGAGAGCCGTTTTTACTTAAGTCTCGACGACGAATTGATGCGCTTATTTGCAACTGGTGCCTTGAGTTGGGTGATGGGTCGTGCGCTTCCAGACGACGAAGCAATTGAAGCGAAGATGGTGACCAAGGCCATTGAACGGGCTCAAACAACCGTTGAGCAGCGCAACGGCGAGATTCGCAAGAACGTTCTCAAGTACGACGAAGTCATGAACGAGCAGCGCAAAATTGTTTATCAGCGCCGCGATCAGATTCTTGAGGGGCTTGATCTCAAAGTTGCCGCAATGGAGTATTTGGCAGAAGCCGTTGATTCATTGATCGAAAGTCATTGTGTGTCGGACGCAAATGATGAGTGGGACCTCGACGGCCTGGCTCTCGAGCTCGTTTCATTCTGGCCATCGACAGTTACTAGTCACCGCCTTGAGCAGTGTGCAGATACCGACGAGATGTATGACCTCGTGATGTCGGATGCATCAGTTTTTTACGCAGCGCGTGAAACCGAAATGGGCGAGACGACTATGCGTGAGATCGAGCGACAAGTGATGCTCCGCATTATCGATCAACGCTGGCGCGAACACTTAGAAG
>JBIIWI010000078.1:0-5049 GCA_044339005.1 Ilumatobacteraceae bacterium | reverse complement strand
CGCTGACTCTCAAAGGCTTCAAGTCTTTTGCTGATACCACCGTGATGGAGCTCGAACCAGGTGTCACCGTAGTGGTGGGGCCAAACGGTTCGGGCAAGTCCAACGTGGTTGATGCCATTGCGTGGGTTCTTGGCGCCCAGGCACCTTCGTCGGTACGTAGCCAAAAGATGGACGATGTCATTTTTGCAGGAACGTCGAAGCGTCCAGCTCTCGGTCGTGCAGAAGTCATGTTGACCATTGACAACTCGGCCGGTTTGTTGCCAATTGAGTTCACCGAAGTGACCGTCAGCCGTGTGCTCTTTCGCAGTGGTGAAAGTGAGTACTCGATCAATGGTGTCGAGTGTCGTTTGCTCGATGTGCAAGAACTACTTTCCGATGCCGGCGTTGGTCGTCAACAGCACGTGATAGTGAGTCAGGGCCAAATTGATGCTGTGCTCAATGCGCGTCCTGAAGATCGACGCGCAATTATTGAAGAAGCAGCTGGCGTGCTCAAGCATCGCAAGCGCAAAGAAAAAGCAGAACGTCGCCTCGAAGGCACCGAAGCAAACTTGATGCGCGCACAAGACTTGTTGCGCGAAGTGCGTCGCAACCTTCGACCACTCGAACGACAAGCAGAGTCAGCTCGCCGCCATGGCGCGCTCATTGGTGAGATGCGTTCGCTGCAAATGTTTCTTGCTGGTCGCGAGTTGCAAAGTTTCCAAGCCCGACTGGCAAACTTGGCAAACGACAAGTTGGCTGGCGAGGAAGCCGAGCGCGGATTGCGCGCAAAATTGTCGTCACTTGACACGGCGGTCATGGCAGCAGAGGCACAGCTGTCTGCTCGTGGAGATTCAGGCGTCAACGACGAGTTGGTACGTATCGAGCAATTGCGTGGCCGTGCCCGTGGCTTAGTTGCAGTGTTGGCCGAGCGACGTCGTTCGGTCGAACGCGACCGTGGCCAGTTGATGGACTCTGGTGTTATCGCAACGCTCGAGGCAGATGCCGCCAACTTGCGCGGCGACTTGGCGAAAGTGGCAGAGCAAATTGCGGCAGTAGAAGCAGTCAGTGCAACTGGCGCCACCGATCAGGGCAGCACACTTGAAGAAGCACAAGTCGCCTCTGCAAAAGTTGCCGAGTTATCGGCACGTGTGCGCGGACTCAACGAAGACATTGATCGACTTCGCAACATTGTTGCGACGGATGCACGCAATGAAACCGAATTAGCGCAGCGTCTTGTGGATGCAGATGCCGCGCGTGTTGCTGCCGAGTCGGCAGTTGACAGTGCAATGTCATTGTTTTCGACAGCGCAATCTGACGCTTCAACTTCGGCGTCGCGTGCAGAGTCGTTGCAACTCACGCTTGACGCCAACGGCACAAGCGCTGCAGCTTTGCGAGATATCGAGGGAACACTTGGCGCATTGAGCGGCATGATCGATATTGACTCCGAGCGTCGCGTTGCTGTGCAGGTTGCACTTGGCGACGCGTTGTCAGCAGTGGTGGCCCAAAACGTTGATGCAGCGCGTCGCGCACTTCAAGAGCTGCGCCAAACCGGTGCGGTGGGTGCAGTGCTTGCGCTCAATGCCATTACAACGGTTCCAAGTACGCCGTTGATCAATAACGGCACAAGCTTGCGTTCACATGTGCGCGCCAAGGCTGGAACGCATGAAACGCAAGTGAATCGCCTGCTCGATGTGTTGTTGTCGCGAGTGGTATTCGTTCAGTCGTGGGCTGATGCGGTGGAAGCAGCGCTTGCGCATCCTGAAGCGGTAGTCATCACCGGCGACGGTGACCGATTTGCCTCCTCAGGTATGCGAGTCGGCACGAGCAATGTCACTGCTTCGGCGCTTGAAGAAGCCCACCGTCGTGCCGAGCGCGCCAAGGAAGCACTCGGTCGTGCCGAATCCGATTTGGCTACCGCACGTACGCGCATGGCGCAGGCACGAGATAATCATGCAACTGCGCTTACGTTGCTCGAGCGTCATCGCTCTACTGCTACAGAAACAAATGCACGATTGTCGTTTGCATACGACTCGTTGCGTTCGGTGCAAGCCGAACTGCAAGGTTTGTTGTCGGTGTTGCGCAACGACCTCGAAGTGAAGTCAGCCGGTTTGCACGAGCGTCGTCAATTCCTTCAATCGCGCCTCAGCGATGTTGAAGCCCGACTCAATGCCGACGTCGAAGCTCGTAATGCCGCAGCCGAGCGTCGTAACAAAATTGAAGTTGGACTTAATGCACTTGTGCGATTGAGCGCGCTCGTCGAGAAGCATTCGGCAACGCTCGATGCCCGTCAGGCAGAACTGCAAGAAATTCGTCGTCGCCAAAGTGATGAAGTGCGCGCGATCTCACAGCGCTTGGATGAGGCCCGCAAGGACCGCACATCCAACGAGCAGTTGCTCGAGGAGCGTCGCGAGCGCAATCGTCGCGTAGAGGTCGAAGAAGCTGAAGTGCGTATGCGTCTCGAGGCAACTATCGAAGCACTGCGTCGTGACCACTCAGTTGAACCGCAAGCAGCAATTGACACACCTCAGCCAGAATTGCCAGAAGGCACTTCGCCAATAGCTCGCGTGCGTGAGCTTGAGCGCGAGTTGCGCCTGATGGGCCCAATCAACCCACTTGCACTTGAAGAGTTTGACGAGTTGCAAAAGCGGCATACGTTCTTGGAAGAGCAGCTGGAAGATGTTAAGAACACACGTCGAGAGTTGATCAAAGTAATCAAACAGGTTGACATGGAAATTCAGTCAACATTTGCCTCGGCATTTGCCGACGTGCGTGACAACTTTGAAAAACTCTTTTCAATGCTGTTTCCTGGTGGTCAGGGCAAGCTCCTTCTCACTTCGCCGGATGATCTTTTGAACACCGGCATTGAAGTTGAGGCCAAGCCAAGTGGAAAAAATGTGAAGAAACTCTCGTTGCTTTCGGGTGGAGAACGTTCGCTCACCGCCCTCGCATTCTTGTTCGCAGTATTCCGCAGCCGCCCTTCACCGTTTTATGTCATGGACGAAGTTGAAGCAGCATTGGACGATGTCAACTTGCATAGGTTCTTGAGCCTTATTCATGAATTCCGTCAAGAAGCTCAGTTGCTTATCGTGAGTCACCAAAAGCGAACGATGGAGGCAGGAGACTGCTTGCTTGGCGTAACAATGCAGCCAGGTGGCTCGTCGCGAATCATTGTTGAGCGCGCTGCCGCAACTGCTTCGTAATCGGTTTTTGCGCATAGCGTAAGAGATTGATGAATAATTCTTCGCTCTCAATGATTTTCTTGTTGCTTGCTGTAGCCGGTTTGGTGTTTGGCATTGGAGTTGTGGCGATCAGTCGCCGCAAGGCTCGTGCAGTTCCACAAATTCAACGTGCAGTACCTGTTGAAGCTATTGCGCCTGCAGAAGTCGTAAATGTCGTAGACGAAGTGGCAGAAGTCGTTGCAGCAGCCCCGCTTTCTGTGCGCGACAGGTTGGCAAAAGCTCGTAGTTCGCTCAGCGGCGCAGTCGGTTCGGTGCTTGGTCGCAGTGACGTCAACGAAGAAACCTGGCTCGAACTTGAAGAAGCATTGTTGCGGGCCGACGTGGGCGTGCGAGTAGCTCAAAGTCTGCTGGGTGCTTTGCAAACGCGAGTCAAAGCCAAAGAGATCACTACGCCCGCACAACTCATTAACGCGTTGCGCAGCAACATGGCCTCACAGTTGGTTGGCACAAGTAGAGATCTCAATTTTGAGGCAAATCTTGGCGCGCCAAATATTTGGCTCATGGTTGGCGTCAACGGTGCTGGAAAAACTACGAGCTTGGGAAAGATTGCGGCTCAACAGATTGCTCATGGTCGCACTGTCTTGATGGCCGCCGGTGACACGTTTCGCGCTGCAGCAGGCGAGCAGCTGTCAACATGGGCTGAGCGTTCTGGTGCACAGATCGTGCGCGGGGCAGAAGGCGGAGATCCCTCGTCGGTAATTTTCGACGGAGTGCAAAGTGCGCACTCGCGCAACATCGACTTAGTACTTGCAGACACTGCAGGACGCCTGCAGAGCAACACCAATTTGATGGAGGAGTTGCGCAAGGTTCGTCGAGTTGCCGAAAAGGGAGCTGGCAAAGTAACCGAAGTGTTACTCGTGATCGATGCGACAACTGGTCAAAATGGTTTGCAACAGGCCCGACAGTTTACGGAGGCAACGCAAGTAACTGGTGTTGTACTCACCAAACTTGATGGCTCCGCAAAAGGCGGCATTGTGTTTGCAATTGAAACCGAACTAGGAATACCGGTCAAGCTTGTGGGCCTTGGCGAAACTATCGACGACTTGGTTGTGTTTAATCCAACCGAATTTATTGACGCGCTCTTTGAGTAGCCTTTTCAGCACTCATGTTTGACAACCTCAGCGATCGTTTAGGCGGCGTATTTAAGCGACTCCGCGGCAAGGGCAGGCTTACGCAGGCCGATGTCGACGAGGTCATGGGCGAGATCCGCACAGCACTTCTCGAGGCCGACGTCAATGTTGGCGTTGTGCGCAATGTGATCGAGCGCATCCGCGTGCAAGCAGTTGGCACGCAAGTTTCGGATGCTCTTGACCCTGGTCAGCAAATCATCAAGATAGTCAATGCCGAACTCATCGCGATGCTTGGTGGCGAGACATTAAAAATTACGTACGCATCGCACCCGCCAACAGTTGTGCTCATGGCTGGTTTGCAGGGTTCCGGTAAAACAACGAGCGCAGCCAAATTGGCAGCATGGTTTAGGTCGCAAGGCCGCAACCCGCTGTTGGTTGGTGCCGACTTGCAGAGGCCTGCAGCAGTCGAACAACTTAAAGTTCTTGGCGCGCAAATAGGTGTGCCAGTTTTTTCAATCGCTGGTGATCCAGTTGCTACCGCAGCTGCTGGTTTGGCAGAAGCACAACGCCTTGGTCGAGATGTATTGATCGTCGACACGGCTGGACGCTTGGCAATTGACGCAGAGATGATGCAACAAGTTGCAGACATCTCCAAGGTTGTTTCACCTCACTACACATTCTTGGTAGTCGACGCGATGACCGGTCAAGATGCAGTCACTGTCGCAAAAGCATTTGATGAAACGCTGTCGATCTCCGGCGTG
>JBIIWI010000002.1:0-47753 GCA_044339005.1 Ilumatobacteraceae bacterium | reverse complement strand
TACCTAACCCAGCCAAACTTGGACACTTGATGCATGGAAAAACATGCGCCGGTACATGGGTTCGAGGAACATACGACGGAAAGTCACGCGAGATTTATCTGTATCACGTTGCTGACAACGAGACCACAATGCGCGACTGGGGTTCACAAGCGGTGCTTTGGCAAACAGCAATTTGCCCAGTAGTTGCACTTGAATTGTTGAGCAATGGAAGTTGGAAAAATACTGGTGTTCGTGGAGCCGAAGCGTTTCCTGCCGATCCATTTCTTAACTTGCTTGGTGAGTACGGTGCACATCACGGCATGGTTGAGATGGGTCCTGGATTATGGCCGAGCCCAAAACCAACTGGTCAACCAGGCTGGGATCGTCCGGTAAAGCGCGCAATACGTCTGGGAT
The DNA here is from genome assembly GCA_044339005.1 of Ilumatobacteraceae bacterium. GTDB lineage: Bacteria > Actinomycetota > Acidimicrobiia > Acidimicrobiales > Ilumatobacteraceae > UBA3006. Next base: position 47,360 of record JBIIWI010000002.1, on the reverse strand, counting down.
AGTCGTGCAGCGATTGCAAAAGCTCGTAGCAATCGGTTCGGTGGTTTGTGCAACAGCGCTGATGTGGTCAGACAGCGCAATTCGATGGTGGAACAACATCGTGAGTTTTTTTCTGCGGGTAAATCACAATGCGACAACTTCGGTGATGAATAATCGACCATCAGGAGATGCCGATTTACACGCGGTTATTTGGGGAACGTGTGCCGTACTTGTGGTCGTGGCATGCACGACACATCGAGTGCGTTTACTCGCAGTATTGACACTTGCACTCTGGACATTGTTTGTAGAAATTACACAACCATGGTTTACTGATCTACGAGCACGTCAAGCTAGTGATTTGATAGGCAATGTCGTTGGAATCGGGTTTGTTGTGGTGGTCTTGCAACTCGCACACATGCGCAAATCAGTTACGAAGTAGCTGGACCCATATCGCCCGCGATGTAATGCTTGCGACAAAGCAGCTCATATCGAACCTCATCGCCGAAAAGCGGTTCGCTCATCGCCTTATCCGTATCTCCAACGACAACGGTCTCGCCTTCGTACACAATTCTGCCGTTGACTAGTCGCGCATTGTTGTTGGCGCGCTCGCCACACCAGCACCTAGCTTCAACCTGCATTTCGATGCGTTGGTCGGCAATCTCGAGCATGCGCTTTGTTCCATCAAAAAGTAATCCGCGAAAATCTGTAATCAAGCCAAAAGCAAAAACATCGACGTTTAGTTCATCAACGATTTGGGCGAGTTGGTCACATTGCTCAAGAGAATAAAACTGAGCCTCATCACAAACAATGAAAGAGATTGGCATATGCGACTGAGCAAGTTCAAACAGATTAAGTCCGGGGGCCATCTCAATCGCGGGAGCAGAAACTCCCAATCGACTAGTTACCTGTGAACCATCTCGGTCAAGTTTTGTGAGTAGCAAACCTGGCACGCCGCGCGACGACATGTTGTGATGAATCTGGAGCGCGAGGGTGCTCTTTCCCGATCCCATTGTGCCGAAACTGAATCGCAAGGTTGCCATGTCGCCAAGAACCGTAGTCTGCAATGCCCCCTTCGTGCACATGGCAATAAGGTGTATGTAATGGAAGCGCGAAAACTTGCACAGATAATCGACCACACGCTGCTTGCCCCAGAGGCAATTTCGGCTGACGTTGAGCGACTGTGCGCAGAGGCTGTCGAACTGCAAGTTGGTGCGATTTGCATCTCGCCATCTATGTTGCCGGTCAAAAAAGGAGCGTTGTCCGCATCCATCAAAGTCGCAGCCGTCGTTGGGTTTCCTTCGGGCGCTCACAGCCCTGAAACCAAAGCTGCCGAGGCCAAACAAGCTTGCGATAGTGGTGCAAACGAGATCGACATGGTGGTCAACTTGGCATTTGTTGGCGCGAGCAATTGGAAGGCAGTAACAAACGAAGTTGCAACAGTTCGTGCAGCAATTTCGGCAGATGTGCTTCTCAAAGTCATTATCGAGTCTGCGTTGTGGAGTGACGAGCAAATTGTTGGTGTGTGCGCAGCGGCAGTGCTTGGGGGCGCCGACTTTGTCAAGACATCGACAGGATTTCATAAATCGGGTGGAGCATCGCTCGCTGCGGTACGGCTCATGAGAAAAACTGTTGGAGAGTCAATCGGAGTAAAAGCAAGCGGCGGTATTCGTACTTATGCAGATGCATTAGCGATGATTGAGGCTGGAGCAAGCCGGATTGGGGCATCTGCTTCGAGAGCAATTCTGGCTGAGGCAGAATGAAGCGAGTGCTTGGGGCGTTAGTGCTTGCACTTGTAATCCTGGGAAGTACGAGTGTCGTCGAAGCAAGTTCGGGCTCAAGTGATGCAACAAGTACATCAACGAGTTCATCAACGAGTTCATCAACGAGTTCATCAACGAGTTCATCAACGAGTTCATCAACGAGTTCATCAACCAGTACGACAATTACACCGCAACAGATCTCGAATGTACTTGTTGAGGTTCCACCAGTGCCAGCAAAGTCGGGTGCCGGTCGGCGCATCGTGTACGCCAATCGCCAACAACGCGTGTGGGTAATTAATGCTGAGAACGAAGTAATTCGTAGTTTTCTTGTTTCGGGGATGCTTGGGCAACCTGGCAAAGGTACTTTCGCGGTATTTAGCAAATCGCCATCGTCATATAGCCCTGAGTTTGCCGGCGTTACATTTCGTTATATGACACGCTTTGCGATTGGCCGCAATGGTGGCAATGTGGGTTTTCATGAGATTCCTACTCGAAATGGAAAAGTAATGCAGACAGTCGATGAACTCGGAACATTTAAGGGGAGTGGTTGCTTGCGTTCGAGCACTCAAGATGCTCGATTCATTTATCAGTGGGCCACGCTTGGCACAAAGGTTGTGGTGGTTCCGTAGAATACGGGAGTGTTGAAGAGCAAGTCTGTGCAGAAAATTTATTCGCTATTCATTGGTCTATTTATCTTTATTTATGCGACCGGTGGAAGAATACTTAACCCGACATCGCGCGATTGGTTGATGATTGGTGACTCAGCAACTCATTACATGGGTTGGGAGTTTTTCCGCCACACTTCGTTAATGCAGTGGCCACTCGGATTGAATCCAAAGCTCGGACTAGATATTTCGAGCTCGATTGCGTTCACCGACTCGATACCCCTTGCTGCATTTATCTTTAAGCCTTTCAATTTTTTGCTTCCAGCAACATTCCAGTATTTGGGAATGTGGATTCTTGTCTGTTTTATTCTGCAGGCATATCTCGCAGCACGCTTATTGAGCCATTTCCTGACAGACCAAGTACAGATTGTTCTCGGAACTGTTTTCATTGCACTCTCACCAGCGCTCATGTATCGATTAGCGCACGACGGATACGGTCACATGGCACTGGTCAGTCATTTCTTGATTCTTGGTGCACTCAACCTGTACTTCACGAAAAAACTGAAATCGTTGTGGTGGGCTCTGCTTTTTTCTAGCACTATTTTGATTCAGGCATATTTCATTCCAATGGTTGCAGTCATCTGGATCGCAAAATTGTTTCAATACTTGCGGCACGAGGGTGGAACTCGATTGATTGTGGTGAAGCACTTTGCGGTTGTTGCCGTTGCTTCAATAGCAACACTTATCGTCGGAGGGTATGTGGCGCTCGGAGCCAATTTGTTTACGGGCAGCACAGAGGTCACCGACTCGAGTTTCCCGTATTGGTTTCGGTGGCAGCCCCTTTCACTCATTGACATCCAGACATCGTTTTCGGGAACCTGGTCACATTTCCTATTTGACCAACAGGAATTGCGTGGTGATGTGGAGGGCTTTAGCTTCTTGGGCGGAGGAGTCATTTTGCTGACAAGTCTGGTCACCTTGGTTTGGGTGTATCGCCTTATTGCTACAAGGTTTCCGAACTTTCAAGTTTCACAAATCGCAGTAGCGATCGGATCGGTGTTGATTATCTCGACTGGCTGGATTGTCATGTCGACTCAAGTTTTTTCGATGGCGCTGTTTCTACTACTCGCTATTTTCATTGTTGGCTTCAGTAGTAAACAACTTGTTGCAAAAAATTGCGTTCCGGGCGACAGGCATCGCATTCTGTATCTCTTGGTTGCGGCTCTTGCGGCATATTCGATGACGTTTAGGCCTGGCATCGGTCGTCGGACATTCTTTGAGTATCCACTAGTCCCACTTTTTAAGCAGTTCACTCAGACCTTTCATACTCACGGTCGCTATGTATGGCCAGCGTATTATCTGCTCGTTTTGGTAGTCATAGTTGCAACATGCAGAGTATTAAATAAGAGGTTGGCAACAATCGTGTTGGCTGGGTGTTTACTTTTTCAGGTTGTCGACTCTGCATCAGCAGTTGCGACAGTGCGCCACCGATTCACAAACGCACCGCAATGGGTTTCACCTATGCAGGACCCTCGTTGGGAGGAACTTGCCCGCACTCATAAGAACATCATTGCGCTTCCATTATTGATTAACGATGTCGAAGGTCGTTGGATGTTGATTGCAGATTTTGCGTCGCGACATAAAATGGGGACCAACGCTGTTTACTTTTCACGGATAAACATGGAAGAAGCATCTCAATACGCCGGCAGACTTCACCAAGGATTTCTTAATGGAACCCTGGATGCCTCGAACATTTATATTGTCACCGACGATACATACTGGGAAGGAGTGGTGGGACTCAAGTTCCCTTACGCCTTCACCGGTGATATCGACGGGTTTCACGTCGTGGTGCCGTAGCTAGAAGCGAGCCATTTCAGATTTGAGCAAGTCGAGACCGAGATTGCCTAAATCGAGTCCATGTGCATGCCACTTACGCAAGTCAAATGCCGAGCCGTGCTTTTTGCGAGCGTCATCGCGTAGATCGAGCCATACTCGCTCGCCAAGTTTGTATGAAATGGCTTGGCCCGGCCAGCCCAAATAGCGATTGATCTCAGAGCGATTGAACTCATCGTCGCTCGACGAACGGGCACTTAAGAATTCAAGCATCAGCTCTGGTGTCCATGTCTCACCTGGGTGCCACGGCCATGATGCAGGAATTGTGAATCCACAATGCATGCCAATGTCGATCACAACTCGTGCCGCACGAAACGCCTGTGCGTACAAGTATCCAAGGCGATACTCGGGATTCGCGAAGAAGCCAAACTCGTCCATCAATCGTTCTGCATACAGTGCCCAACCTTCGCCGTGGCCTGAGACAAATGTATTGCGTTGAAAACGCGACAGTTTTTCGGAATTGATTGTTGCTATCGCAACTTGGAGGTGATGGCCGGGAACGCCTTCGTGGTACGCGGTAGTCGGTTCGCTCCAGCGCGGAAACACCGTGCGACCATTAGTTGGATACCAGGTGCGACCAGGACGACTTAAGTCCTCACTAGGTCCTGTGTAATACATTGCCGCAGCGCCGCCAGGAGGGGAAATCATTGCTTCGACTCGCTGAATAGATTTTGGAATTGAAAAGTGATCTTCATCGATCAAGAATTTCATAGCGTCGTCCATGATTTCTTGCAGCCAATCTCGCAATCCATCTTCACCAACAATTGATCGAGCAGGGTCGGTGTCAAGTAGATGACGTACTTCGGCGAGTGACGCTCCTGGTTGGATCTCTTGTGCCACGCGTGCCATCTCGGCATCGAGCCGTTCTACTTCGCCCCAGCCCCACTCGTATGCATCGCGGGCTTCAACATTCATACCCATGAAACGGCGCCGTGCGAGAGCATGTCGATCTGCACCAACACCATCGTGGGCATCTGCAATCGGTGCGTACTCATTGCGCAAATAATCGGATGTTTCACCGAGCGCCTTTGAAGCAGCCTTAGCTGCTGTGCGTAGTTGGTCAATGGGTGCACCTGCGACAGAGGTGGCACCTTCAACGAACTGTTCAAAAAATGCAGGTGCAGTGCCGCGGCCGGCCCATGCAGCAAGTTGTTCTGATGATGCAAGCACTTGTCGGCGTTGCGCAAGTGCGCCACGTTGCGCACCGAGTGCCCACGACTCGCGCATGCCAGCAAATGCTCTTGGTACTTGAGACATTCGCTCCGCGATTATTGACCATTGCTCAGCTGTATCGGTTGGCATCAAGTCAAAGATTGAGCGACCAGCATCAACATCGCCTGCGATCACACGAATGGATCGAAGATGTTCGTTTGATGCGTACTCAAGCGTTCCCATTTCGAGCGACTCACGCAAAACACCTGCAGCCAAACGATCTGCATCAGCAGAAGCATCAAGCGAATTAAGTTGTGTGAGTACATCGTGATCAAGCGCTGCACGTGCATCATGACCCGCAGGTGAAAAGTCGGTCATCTCGTGATCATGACCAGGAATACCCATGTAGGTGGCAGCACCAGGGTCGAGCACGGCAAGGCGATCGATGTAGTTATCTGACAGTTTGTAGATCGGAGAAGTCATGACCCGATGCTACGGGGTCGTACTAGCTAAGCAGTATTAACTTGCGCGGTCCGGTCCGTGATCGTCAATTTTTCCTATAACGATGGTCTTGTTGGCATTATCGACATACATGTAAATACGAATAAGTGAACGGTTTTTCCCACGCCGTAAGTGCGCACCAAGTAGCACTGGCTTACCTTCGTATGTAACGGTGTAATACGCGGCATGTTTTTGGGCGGTGTCACGCGCAATGTTTGGCACGTAGTCGAGGTTGTATTCGTCACGCATGTACGACCCAAGACCAGCACTCGACGAAAATTTGTTTGACCGCCAAGCCTGTACAACTAGGTCGAGCTTTTTGAGATCGCTTAAGAGGCGCACAGGATCTGGGCCCTGGAGAACATCTGCAGTTTCAAATGCAGACTTCAAGAAGACAAGATTGCCGCACTCTTTTGATGCCTTGTGTACAGCGTCCAACACGGTTCGGGGGATTGCGCCGGGTGCTTTGCGATCGAGTTCGGCCTCGAGGTCGAGTTTCTGCAAGATAATCGCATCGATGTTTTCGCGCAAGCGAGTGTTATCTGCAGTCAATGCATCTACTTGCGTGTCACGTTCATCCAAGTCGTCAACGAGTGCATCATTTTGTTCATCAGACTCAGCAAGCAATTCATCGAGCTGATCGATGTGAAATTGCTTTTCGTCAATTTGTTTATGCAGCAGATCAATCGTCTTTTTGAGCGATGCAATGTCGGCACCAATACTTGTTTCGGCAGCAATAGGACTCTGTACTTGACGACCCAATGCCGCACGCGGTGGTGCCTGAGTTGGCAACTCTGGCTGCATGGTCGCTGCGTCAATGATCATCGCGGCTATTTGTTCACGCTTGGGTTGAGAGGTTGCAACCACAGTCGGCTTGACAGGTTGCGGCCACATGATCGTGATGTATTGCTCGCTCAGTGTTTGCGCGCCGCAATAAGCATTAAAGGCCTTGAGTGCGTCAGGGGTGGTGACGTGTGCGATGTGTGCAATTCCCAACAGATCATGAGCGAGTTGTGCGGTGAGCGAGGCTTCTAGATTTTTTCCTGCTGTGTATTCAATGATGATCGGAAGTCTTCGCGAAAGCGCATCCAAAGAATCTGCACCGAGCGCCTGACCATCGTCGGTGGTGGCAATGATGCGAACTAGTGGAGCGATGCGACGCTCGGCGTCATACACCTCGACTATCTGTGAAATATCGCTACACAGCTGCAGCAGTGCTTTTGGAGGAACTTCTGCTGGTCGGCGTGGGACAACGGAATCTTTTCCAGAAATGTGGCGCATGCGCACATCGAAAACCAGTTGACCACGGTGTGGCGCAATGGTGATGGTGGTTGTGCGACCCGACCCAGTGGCCTTAAATGTCTCGGAAATTTCGGCACGAAAGACTTCATCGTCAGGTGATTGTCTGACGCGGATGCGCATATTTGCGGGCATACGGTCTGCAGGAAATTGGCGATTTAACCAATCTTTCACTTTGTCATTGCATGCCTGTCGTATCTCCTCGGACCATTTCTTGGTCGGCAGGCTTACGGCATAAGTGGTCATCATGACCCCATTCACGCTAACGACACGACCTATGGTTGCGAAGTGAGTTTCCGCGATGTTTTTAGCCTTTGGTGTATCAGCCTGTCGTTTACTTTTACGATTCCCCAGGCCTACCGAGTGGTTCGCCGCAATACCGTCGAAGGGGTTTCAGTCTTTTCACAGCTGCAGAGTTTGAGCGGCTCAATTTTGTGGGTCGTTTATGGGATTGTGGCTCACACGTATTTGGTGGTTACTGCGAACGTAATGACCATCGTGGGTTTTGGAACGGTAATCATTGCTCAGGTGCGTCACCGTGCAGTGTCATTGCAACGAGTGCTCATTGTTTTGGCTTCCATTATTGCTATTGCAGTTATTGCTGGTGCAGTATCGCGAGATGTGCTTGGTTTGATCGCTGTCGGTGTTGGCGGCACAGGCATCGTGCCACAAGCCTTCCGCGCAGCACGCACCACACATCTAGTCGGTGTCTCGGTTGCAACATTTGCAATGGTCGTCGTTATGTCAGTGTCGTGGGGTATCTATGGCCTGATGATTGGCGATCTCTTCGTAGCTACGCCGAACGTAATCATCGTGCCGAGCGCACTCTTCATTATGTTTCGCGCTTTGCAGTCACATCATCGTTATGGCAAAACTACCGAAGCAACGGCGGTTCCTGCGCGTTGATGTATTGCGGTCAGCGTGATGGTCTGACCTTTCTTGCCGCGCACGAGCCACGTGTGCATTACACGGTCTGGAGTGCCATCGCTTTTTGCATCTCCGCTCACGCGAAAACGCACGCGACCATCTAGTTGACCAAGTTTCACGCGAGGCGCGCCATCAATCAAATCGCTAGCTGCAACACCATCTATTTGGGCGGTCAGCGGTAGCACGATGTTGTGCTTGTGCGCCCAAGCACTGATTTCGGTACCGAGCCAACCCGTATTGGCAATGCCTACACGCACGCGCCAAACACCATCGCCAACAGACTGTGCGTCGGCAAGTTTGATCTCGATTCGCGGTGAAGCAAGCGCCTGAAAAAGTGCAAAGTGCACATGCTCTTTAACTTCATCTCGCAATTTTGATGGTGGTGCGTTTGTCCACGTGCGAAAGAAGTCGCAACCACCAATTTCAACTTGACCAAGTTGTGGATGATCAAACTTTTTCCATGCAACATATGAGTCGGGCGCATGCGTGTCTGTCCATTTACACACTGCTAATTCATGTTCTGGTGTTGGCCCCACGTACCAAATATCTGTTGGCGAGTGTTCTCCTGTTGCATGATAAATCGCATCCCAAAACTCGGTTGTCCAACCGAACACACCGAGGTGTTCGTATGCCCAGTCATCGCCAGCACCACTCATGGTGTCGCTCTTGTCCCACGTGAGATCTTCGTACACGGAGTGAACTGGGTAACCAGTGTGTTGTACTCCAACTTTGCCCAATTCGTTATACACCCAAATATCAAACGGCGGGAGCGTGGAATCAGAACGAGTACTAGAGGGGCGCAACATAAAACCACCTGCGGTGTGGAATGCGTTGTAGCCGCATACGTTTGTGCGTGAGCGAGCTGCGCGAACTAATGCATCTACTTCTGGCTCTGACATCGGGTGATCACCCGAACCGAGCACGGTTGTACCCCAACCAGCAGGGAAGTTGCGATTGAGATCGAGACCAGCCGGATCGCGTGGCATCGGAATAGTGAAGCCATCAAAGCTCTCCAACAAACCTTCATCGAGTAAGCGGTAACGAGTTTTTCCCGCAGGTGCACCGAGTGGTCCAACTGCAACCATCACGCGAGCATCCTCATCATGCTCCATCCATGCTCCATCGACATCAGCAATGCGCATCGTGCGAATGGTTCCATCACCATCGACGTCTTCAACACTTAAACCTGGCCAACGATGTCCATCACGCCACGGCCACGAACGAACGCTCGAGCGGTGATAGAGGGGTCGATCCAGAAGTGCGTCCTCTGCGCCATCTGGATTCACTCGTGGAACGATGTAAAACGTGCGTGTGCGCAACGCTTCAGTGACTTGATCATGCTTGCCAAAGTTGTTTGCGAGGTATTCCAAGATGAACAATGCGGCAACGCTGCCTGTCGCCTCGGTTGCGTGAATGTTGGCATCGATCCAATGTGCTGGCTTGGTGTTGTGCGCGCCAGTCGACGAGTCGGTTACGGTGGCGATCCACAAATCGCGACCTTTGTGTGACTTGCCGTACGTTTCGAGTGCCACAAGACCAGGAAATTGTTTTTGCAAGTCGTGCAACCACGAGACCATCTCGTCGTACCGTAAGAAGCGATCAAAGTTGTAAGTCATGTGCCAAGGTTACGCTGTCAACCAGGAGGTGAATTCGTGCCACATATTCCAGTGTTTCAGCACTCGACTGGCAAGTGGCGCCCCCGTTGGCGCGGACGCATTCATGCGATCGCAGTTGCGGTCACCATTCCCGCTGGAATCATTCTTACCCTTGTAACGCCAGCTGGTACCGCACGCTTAGCAGTCGGAATTTATGCGTTGTCACTACTCGCGCTCTACTCAACATCTGCGTCGTACCACCTATTTACGCGCTCACTGAAAGGGCAGCGAACGATGCAACAACTCGATCACGCGATGGTCTACGTGCTCATTGCTGGTTCGTACACACCGGTATGTCTGCTGGCATTGCCGCGCAAAGTAGGCGTTCCTTTCTTGCTCGCAATTTGGGTAGCTGCCGCAGTCGGCATGGGTCTCAAGCTCACGTGGAAAGCAAAGCGTGTTGGTCATGCGTTGTATCTGATTATTGGTTGGGCTGCGCTTGTGATCCTCCCATGGGCATATCATCGCGCTGGCTTTACCAGTTTGTTGTTGTACGCACTCGGCGGCATTGTCTACACCGTTGGTGCTGTGTTGTTTTATATGCAAAAACCAAAACTCTCACCAGAGATATTTGGCTTTCATGAAATCTGGCATGTGTTCACCGTGGTAGCTGGCGTATTGCAGTTCGCTGGCGTTGGTGTGCTTATTTCGCGCGTCGGTTAACACCAAGCGAAACAATTGTTGCCGGAATAAAAAACGCACGACCATGAAATGAAACATCATCCCAATGTTTTGTCGTAACTGGTGCATGCCAAGCACGTATGCGATAGATGAGAAATAACAAGATCAGTGCATGCAACGAGATTATCGACCAAGCAAAACCCTGAGTGCCGATGATGTCAAGAAATGGTGCAGCAACAAGGGGGCCGATCATTGCGCCAAAGCCGTACAGCGTGACGAGCTGCGATGCTGCAGCACCCATTTGTTCTTGTGATACCCAGTCGTTTGTGTAGGCACCTCCGACGGCGTACAAAGGAAAGCTGAAACCACCAATCGCAAACAGCAGTGCAGTGGTAACCCAACTGCTTGGTGTTTGCGTGAGCATGACAAGTCCCAAAACAATCACGGCAAGCGAACTGAGAACGCCGATGATGCGACGGTCAATGTCATCTGACGCCGAAGAGATGGGCCAAGTAAGCGCCATGCCACCAAGGTTGATAGCAGCAATCAAGATGCCGACGCGACCGACGCTGAGACCTTCGCGTGTTGCAAAAATAACTGCCATGCCGAGCATGCCACCGTGTGCAAGTCCGACGAGCAAAATGGTGCCTGCACCAGTTGGAACAATTCTTGCTAGTTCGCGCATGGTGATGTGCGTATTGTTTTCGACTTGAGGAGTTGCTGCTTGTTCGGACATCGCAACGGGAATAACTGCGAGTGATGAAACGACTGCAGCGAATGCGAAACCCGTGAGCGTCCGAGCATCAAAATTAAACACCAATAACTGACCAGCACCGTATGCACCGATCGTCACAACGTTGTACATGGCCAGCAGGCGGCCGCGGAATGTGTTGCTTGCAAGGCCATTGAGCCAAGACTCAGCTACGACGTACAAACCAGCAAAACAAAAGCCTGTGCTACTGCGCATGATGATCCACATGAGTGGAGAGTCATAAACACCGGTGATCAGTACAGAGGCGCTGAGCAGTGAGGCAAGTGCGGCGTAGACACGAATATGACCCACTTGCTTGAGTGCTCGAAGTGTGTACCAAGAGCCGAGCAAGAAGCCGGCGTAGTAGGCGGTAGTGATACCGCCGCTGACGAGAGTTGGCAGGTTTTTGAGTTCTGCACGAATGCCGACAAGTGTGCTGTAGACGCCGGCGTTGACAAGGAGCAACGCAAGGCCAGTGAACAAGCCCCAAGTAGAGAGCAAGATGGTGCGTCGAGTGGAATTGAGGTTGGGAAGGAATCGCACAGCAACAGTCAAGCATGAGAGTTGAATCTGATTGAGGTTCTTTTGTTTCGAGCAACTAGTCTGTTGTCAATTCGGGTCGCTAGCTCAGTTGGTAGAGCAACGGACTTTTAATCCGCAGGTCCAGGGTTCGAGCCCCTGGCGACCCACTGCTGTCAGGTTTTTCTTGGGTTGAAAAGTCCTTATATTTTGAGCCCATTTCCATTCTTTGTACGAAAATGGTGAAGACAGGGAAATCGGTAAGGATAGAGAATGATGAAACCTGCTTTGTCAATTGGATTGCCTAACTTCGGACACTGGATGCCTGCAGGTTCTGGTCACCGATTTATCGAACTAGGCAAAATGGCCGACGATGCAGGCATCGATCGCATCGTGCTCGTCGACCATGTGGTGATGGGCGCCAATATTCAGGAGTACCGATGGGGGGGCTTTCCCACCACCTCTGATGCGCCGTGGTTTGAACCATTGACGGTGTTGGCTGGGATCGCTGCAGCAACATCTCGCGTGCGGCTCGCAACAAGCGTGGTTCTACCATCGCTGCGTGGTGCTGTTGTGTTTGCAAAAACAGCTGCCACCCTTGATGTCATCTCACAAGGTCGCCTCGAACTTGGCGTGGGCATTGGTTGGCAACGTGAAGAATACGATGCTGCCGGAATCGAGTGGGATAATCGCAGTCGCATCTTTACCGACACGCTCGGCGCATGCATTGAGCTTTGGAATAACATTCCAGCGTCGTATCACTCGCCAACTATCAATTTTGATGAGATCTATCTCGCGCCCCAACCCGTACAGCCGGGTGGTGTTCCGATTCTTATCGCGGGAACCCTCACTCCCACGAATCTCAATCGCCTCGCCCGACTCGGAAATGGCTGGATTCCTATCATGGGAGAATCAATTGATGGTGTTCGTTCTGGAGTAGAAATGATCACTCAAGCGATGAAAGAGCACGGCCGTGACACCACAGCGCTCATCGTGCAAGGTTCGATTCCGTTGTCCAAAAATTCTGACGATAAATTCGATCTTTCAGCGACATTACAAAATGTTCCAGCCCTCATAGATGCTGGTGCCACGGCCGCACATCTGCCCCTGCAGAGGTTTTGCGCCGGTATCGATGATGCGCCTCAATTTTTCTCTGATATTCGACGTAAATTTGATGAGGTTGTGTCTTGAGAATCAAGGTCACGCATGCCTTACTTCTATTAGTTGGTAACTAGGTTTGGCTCCCTGGCGACCCACTGCAGAATTGTTGTGTGATATGGGGTATCTAATTTAGAGATACTTACCCAAAGGTAATCGTTTCTACAGATAATGCGCCATACTGGAATCCATGATCACAGCAGCAATTATCGTTCTCGCTCTTGCCCTTGTTGGTCACCTCACGGTGATGAACGCAGTTGACTCGTTCACTGGCTACGGCGAGCAGAACTCCAACATCAAGTACTAATCAACTGATCGGCCGTCTCGCGGGGCGAGACTAGAGGCGATGACCACGTTGGGCACCTCTGCGAATCAGGTAGATCTTTCGATCACCGGCATGTCGTGCAACGCATGTGCGATGACAATTGAAAAGGGTTTAAATCATCTCGCCGGGGTTGAGGCAACCGTTAACTTCGCAACCGAGTCTGCTCGGGTCACTTTTGATGCTTCGCAAGTTGACACCGTAAAACTGGTTTCCCTGGTTGAGTCACTGGGCTATGGAGCACGACCGCTCGCAGAAACCACGCCAGACATGTTGGACGCAGAAGTGCGTGAACGTGTCGCAATGCTGAAGTCACGTTTGACAGCAAGCATCGCATTGGGCGTTCCGGTTGCGCTGGTATCCATGTTCTCGGTATTGCAGTTTGCAAACTGGCAGTGGTACGCACTGGCGTTTTCTACTCCCGTTGTGACTTGGGGTGCCTGGCCATTTCATCGCGCTGCGTTAATGAATGCTCGACATCGCTCAACCACGATGGACACGTTGATCTCGCTTGGAATTGTGGCTGCAGTGTCGTGGTCGGTGTGGGCTCTTGTGTGGGGTCATGCAGCGACCAAATCGGTGCACGACTCGATGACAAGCATGGGCAGTGGTGCGCATGTGTATTTTGAAGTTGCCGTAGCTGTCACCATCTTTTTGTTGGCAGGCAGATATTTTGAAGCGCGAGCAAAGCGCCGTGCGGGTGACGCATTACGGGCATTGTTGGCGTTAGGTGCACGTACCGCAACTATCTTGCGCGATGGCGAAGAAGTAACTATTGATGCAGTGTTGATACGAGTTGGCGACATGATCGTTGTGCGTCCAGGCGAGATCATTGCTGCAGATGGAGTTGTAACCGAAGGTGCATCGAGCATTGATGCATCAACACTCACGGGTGAAAGCGTGCCGGTCGATGTGCAAGTGGGTAGCAAGGTCACGGGCACAACCGTGAACCTCACTGGACGACTGGTAGTGCGCGCGCGTCGAGTCGGTGCCGATTCAACCTTTGCACAAATCACCAAACTTGTACGCGACGCGCAATCCACTAAAGCTCCAGTGCAACGATTAGCCGATCGAGTGAGCAGTGTGTTTGTGCCAACTGTGATCTTGTTGTCGTTGGCCACATTCGTTGCGTGGTATTTCATGGGCGACGACGTTGAGCGTTTGGCTGATGCATTTGAAGCGGCGGTTTCGGTATTGATTATTGCTTGCCCGTGTGCACTTGGTCTTGCCACTCCAACTGCGTTGATGGTGGGCAGCGGACGAGCCGCACAAATGGGCATCGTGATCAAGGGTGTCGATGTATTGCAAAGCACTCGTCGTATAGACACTGTGGTATTTGACAAGACCGGCACCGTAACTACGGGCGTTATGCAGCTACTTGACGTTGTAGTGGCAGCCGGTGCAACCCGGGCCGAAGTGCTGGGGTTTGCTGGTGCACTGGAATTTGCAAGCGAACACCCTGTTGCAAAAGCCATTGCCTCTGCAGCGCGTGCCGAACTTGGACAACTTGCAAGTGTGCAGCAATTTGAGTCGATCGCTGGACAAGGAACGGTTGGAGTTGTTGACGGTCATCGAGTGATGGTGGGTGGTGAGCAGTTGCTGAACTCTCGGACTGTCATCATTTCCGGCCCATTACGCGAAGCTTTAAAAGTTGCTCGTGACTCTGGAAATACTGCGGTGTTGGTTGCATATGACGGCATGACCAAAGCAGTGTGCGTAGTGGCCGACCGGCCGAAGACCAATAGCGCAGCAGCCATTGCATCATTGCGCGAACTGGGCTTGCGACCTGTGTTGTTAACAGGTGACAACTTGGCGACTGCATTAGCAGTTGCCGAACAAGTGGGAATCGAAACCGATGATCAACATGTGATTGCTGGTGTGTTGCCGGAAGAAAAAGTGCGAGTGGTCGCAGACTTGCAAGAGCGTGGGTATGCAGTTGCGATGGTGGGCGATGGAGTGAACGATGCTGCTGCGCTTGCTCAGTCCGACGTAGGTATTGCTATGGGTACTGGCACCGATGTCGCAATGAGTGCAAGTGATCTCACCATTGTGAGTGGAGACTTACGTCTTGTTACTGATGCAATCTTGCTGTCGCGCGCCACATTACGCACGATCAGCGCCAATGTGTTTTGGGCATTTGCATACAACGCTGCAGCAATACCGCTTGCTGCGCTTGGATATATGAACCCAATGTGGGCTGGACTAGCCATGGCATTGTCGAGTGTGTTTGTAGTGAGCAACTCATTGCGTTTGCGCAGCGCAAAACTTAGTCAGCACACTGCATTTGTTCACGCAACTCGTTAATCGCAGTACTTCTCCAACTGTGTACTGTTCGAACATTGACATCTGCGTCAGCTGCTATTGATCGAAAACTTTTGCCCTCCGCAAGTTGCCTTAACACGCTGATTGAACGAGTTCCCAAATTCCAACCTTCGACTTCCGCGAGCAAATTGGTGAGCTCTTCTTCAGAATTGGGCTGAGTCTCGGGAGTAGGGATCATGTCGATCACGTCATCGCCCCATGCAACAGCAAGTTGTTTGAGGCGACTGTCGCGTACAAATGCAAAGTACTCAGAGTCTCGAACCAAGTTTGATGCAATCTTGATGGGCCGTTTGTTGATTGGATATGTGCGGATCTGTATCCAAGCTTGAGCAACTGTGTCGGTAAGGGCCTCGTCAAAACCTCCGCGAGCCAACTTGCCACGACGTGCAGCAATTGAGATCAATGGTGGCAGAAGTCGCTGCAAAACGATGCGAGTTGCAAGCTCGTCATTGGCGGCGCGAATAACAAGTTTGAAGAGATATTGATCGCCTACCGAATCGGTAGCTTCAAGTCCGAAGCCCGCGCGTATGAGTACTTCGTCGAGGTTGGCTACTCGCTTACCCGGAAGCCCCCAGCCGTTAACTCTTCTGAGCGTGGATGGGGCTTTGGAAAGAGCCGACCACTCCTGCACAAGTGTGCGAACCGTGGGCGATTTGCCTGTTGGGTGAATGATGGTTGTGGGACGTGTACAAGTGCGCGCTGTTTGTGTGGTCATGCAGATGATGATCCGCACCGCACTCACCGCATGTCTCACCGCAAGCAACACCACAAGCAATATGGGTAATGCGAATGATGCAAAGATTGAGCACTATGAGAATTACCTTGCCCTCGGGGACCCCTGCAGAAATTGATTTGAGTGTGACCAACCCAGTTATGGGGCTCGTGATCATTCCCGACATTTTTGGGCTGCGGCCACTTTTTGATGACCTTGTGACGCGGTTGGCGCGTGAGTGGAATATGGCAGTCATTGCGATTGAGCCGTTTGCTGGTCAAACGTTGTCGGCTGACATCGCAGAGCGAATGGCATGTGTGTCTTCACTGAGTGATGACGCGATTCTTCGTGACTTGCACGAGGCTGCCGATGCACTAGGCGTAGATCGTGTCGGGTTGATTGGGTTTTGTATGGGCGGAATGTATTGCCACAAAGCAGCGCGAAGTGATCGATTTGCACGGATCTCTTCGTTCTACGGAATGATTCATATTCCTGAAGGTTGGATGAGCGCCACGCAGGGCGATCCACTTGCTTACCTCGAGGGTGGCCATGCCGACCGAGTACTTGCGATCATCGGATCACTTGATCCGTACACACCGCCAGATCAAGTAGCAGAGTTGCGTGAGGTAGGTGTGACCGTGCAGGAATATCCCGAAGCCATGCACGGTTTTGCTCATGATGTCGCGCGTCCAGCACATCGTGCTGACGATGCGCAGGATGCATTTAGTCGCACACGCGACTGGCTGTTAACTAGCTAGAACGAACTGTCATGCGGTCACGCATGATGATGTGATAGCGACGATCTTGTTGCTTGAGCCAACCGAGTCGAATAAAACTTGCGATCGCTTTATTGACACGTTCACGTGATGCGCCAACCATGCCGGCCAACTCTTCTTGCGTAACAGGCAAGACAAAATCGTCACTTCCACCAGAAAGCTCGAGCAATCGTTTTGCAGTTCGTCCAGTGACGTCGAGAAACACGCTGTCGGCCAATACTTCGTCCATCACACGCAAGCGAGTTGCGAGCAATTTAGTGACACCCCACAACATTGTTGGGTGAGTTCGCATCTGCTCAACTACCGGTGCATATGGAATGCACAGGACTGAACTTGTCTCAATCGCGCGAGCCATTGCACTGCGCGAGCCATTGTCGAGCAAACCAAGTTCACCAAACAAATCGCCATCTTCCATGAGCGCCAACATGCTTTCGCGACTGTCGAGCGGCTTGTTGCCAATGGCAATTGCGATGCGTCCAGTGAGTACAACGAACAGTGCGTCTGGTGTGTCGCCCTCATTGAACAACACGTCACCCCGTTGGAGCGTTTGAGTCTTGGCCGAAGCAGCGATCGCCGTGAGCGCCTCGACTGGTGTTTCTGCGAAGAATGCAGTGTTGGAGAGTATGTCTTCGTGTGTCATGAAGTTATGACGGTACTACCCTAAATGAGCGTGACAACCATGCCTAACGAGATTGTTTGGACAATCATCGTGGCCGCAGGATCAGGCACCAGATTTGGGAGTCCAAAGCAGTTCGCAATGCTTGGAGACCGCCGCGTACTGGACTGGTCAGTTGCTACCGCTAGTGCAGTGAGTGCAGGTGTGATTGTGGTGTTGCCACCAGACGCCGCTTTGGGTGAAGGGCAAGTTCTAGGTGGTGAAACGCGCAGTGAATCGGTGCGCTGTGGACTGAAAGCAGTTCCACCAGAGGCAACGATTATTTGCGTGCATGATGCAGCGAGACCATTTGCCACTGAACATTTGTTTAGAGAGACAATTTCTCAAGTGCACAATGGTGCTGATGGTGCAGTCCCTGCAATTGGTGTCACCGATACGATCAAACAGGTTGATGCACAAAATGTTGTTGTCAATACTCCTGACCGCTCATCTTTGGTCGCGGTGCAAACACCGCAAGTGTTTCGAGCTGAGGTATTGCGCGAAGCTCACGCATCATGCCCTGAGGGAACAGATGACGCCACACTCGTTGAGCTTCTGGGCAAGCGAGTAGTAGTTGTGGCTGGCGAGGCTCTGAACCGCAAACTCACAGCGTCAGAAGATTTGGAATGGGCTCGTGCCACCGCACGAACCGAAGTGTAAGGAGGCGACAATGGCTACTGCGATACGAGTGGGACAAGGTTTTGATATTCATCGTTTTGAAGACACACCGAGCGGTCGCGTGCTCGTGCTTGGTGGCGTGCCATTTGCGGGAGAACGCGCATTGGTAGGGCATAGTGATGCAGATGTGATTGCACACGCAATTGCTGATGCACTTCTTGGTGCAGCGTCACTCGGCGACATTGGACAACACTTTCCAGACACCGACCCAAAATGGGCAGGAGTTGATTCGTTGCTTTTGCTGTCACATGTAGTGGCATTAGTGAGAGAGAACGGTTTTGAAATTGGGAATGTCGATTGCAGCGTGGTCTGTGAAAAACCCAAGCTTGCGCCTCATCGTGATGAGATGCAACGTAAACTCATTGCTGTGGTCGGCGCTCCTGTTTCAGTAAAAGGACGCAGGGCAGAAGGTCTCGGCGCGCTTGGCCGCCAAGAGGGCATTGCATGTTGGGCAGTATGCGTGATTGAACGAGTGGCGCAATGAAGCCACGCGATTCTCGACCAGGCAAAGGTCCTCGCAGCGGAGCAACAAGCAGTAACAAGCGCTCAGCAGCAAGCGGAAGTGGTCGTGGCGCAGCAAGCGGAAATGGTCGTAGCGCCGGAGGAAAACGTGTAGATCCGCGCGATGCACGCCGTGATCCCCGCGACGCAAAGCGACCTGCTCGCGATGCGAAATATGCACCACGCGCAGCAGTGAACACCAAGCGCAGTCGTCCACCAGCACGAGAACACACTGGACCACGTGCGCCACGACCAGACCAACATGGACTTGGTGGATCACAAATTGAAGGTCGTCAAGCAGTACGTGAGTTGTTGATCGCGCAACGACGAAAAACATTTGAAATTTGGGTGTCTAATGATTTAGACGAGAACGATGTAATTAACGATATTTTGGCGTTGGCCGCAGATCAGCGCGTACCAGTGCGTCGCGTGCCACGAAAAGAAATTGAAAAAGAAGCACGCAGTGAAGCCCCGCAAGGTGTGCTTGCAATGGCTGCTCCAATTCCAGATGTTGAACTTGGCGACTTACTTGCGCCACGCAAAGGAAATGTTCCTGCATTTCTGGTGGCTATCGACGGAGTGACTGACCCAGGCAACCTTGGTGCAATCTTGCGCTCGTGTGATGGTGCAGGTGTGCACGGCGTGATATTGCCGCGTCATCGAGCAGTACACATCACGCCAACCGCAGCAAAATCTGCTGCAGGTGCAGCCGAGTACGTGCCGATGTGCGTAGTGGGAGGCCTTCCGACTGCACTGAAGCAGATGAAAGATGCAGGAGTATGGATCGTTGGATTGAGCGATGCCGCAGACAAAAACATCTTCGAGATTGGTGATCTCACTTCTGAACCAATTTGTTTGGTGTTGGGTGCTGAAGGCGCAGGTTTATCTCGACTTGTTAAAGAACGATGTGATTTGTTGGTGAGCATCCCTATGGGCGGATCGCTTTCATCACTCAATGTTTCGGCTGCTGCAGCGCTTGCAACATATGAAGTAGTTCGTTCACGCGTTGCCAAGACCAAATAACTCGCTGTAACCTAGACGAGCCGGGTTAGCTCAGAGGCAGAGCAACCGCCTTGTAAGCGGTAGGTCGTGGGTTCAATTCCCACACTCGGCTCCACTACATCAAGTACGGTTGTTGGTATGAGCCAAGAACAACGTCGCCCCCGTCGAGAGCCAGTGTCACGTGGTTCCTCAATCAATTCAACAATGTCGATTGTTGTTGCCGTAGTTGCGGTATTGCTCGGATTTCTAATTTTGCGTGATATTCGAGGTGGAAGCACTACTGCTCCAGCAATTGACGATGCAGTAACCACAGAGACAGTTGTTGCCGACACGATTCCCGTCGAGACAACAGTTGCTGTAACAATTCCGTTAACAGCGTTCAAAATTCAAGTAGCGAATGGATCAAAGGTTTCTGGCAGTGCCGGACAGTTGACCACCGAATTACAGGGTCGTGGCTACATCGTCCAACCAGCAGTGAACGCAAGTGAAATCACACCAAAACAAACCGCAACTGTGGTGTACTACCTACCAGGCAGCGAAGGCCAGGCAGCCCTGGTTGCAGCAGAACTTGGTGGCGTTGCAACGGCAATCATGCCTGCACCGATTCCAACAGAGGGTGGAAAACTTGGTGAAGCAAGCGTTCTGATTTTGTTGGGCACAGATGTTGCAGGCAAACCTCTAGCTTCGCCAGTGCCAACTGTGCCAGTTGCGCCTGTAGTTGTTGATCCAAATGCGCCAACCACAGTTCCTGGTGGCTGATTTCGTTCGTTGCTGAAAGAAATTAAATAAAGCGCGCAACAATTGTGAAGGCCGCTTTCTCAATGCACATCAGTGGTTGAGAAAATGCTTCAGCTTCTCCAAAATTTTCAATCAAACAGAATGAATCAATGCGCTGTTGGGCATCGAGATCAGCACCACCACAGATGACAACTATGGGTTTATTGAATTGTTGAGCAAGTTGCTGCACACCGCCAACAACTTTGCCATCAAAACTTTCACTGTCTAAATAACCTTCGCCAGTAATGATGAGGTCGCATTGCGCGACTTGTTCATGTAAGCCAACTTCATCGGCAACAACATCAAAACCCGGCACAAGGCTTGCACCAAGTGCGCCGAGTCCACCCGCCAGTCCGCCAGCTGCGCCACCGCCGGTGAGGAGAGATACGTCAATTCCGTAGTCGCGTAAGTACGACTGCTGAAGTTGCTCGAGGCGCCCAGAGAGAAATTCGATCTGCACCGGGGTTGCGCCTTTTTGTGCGCCAAACAATCTGGCTGCATCAGCAAATAGTGCGCGCACGTCGCACGCCACAATAAATTCGGTTCCCCGAAGTCGAGCAGGTGTACCGATTGCACGAATAGCCCCGAGACCACCGTCAACGGTTGCAGAACCGCCAACGCAAACAATGATTCGTTTTGCTCCATCATTGAGTGCAGTATCGATGAGTTGGCCTGTACCGATGGTCGAAGCCGCAATCACATCGTTCTTTTTGGCTCCACCCACTAGGGAAAGCCCAGAAGCACGGGCCATTTCGATCACTGCGGTGTCACCCACAAGGCGCCACTGTGCATCAACTGGCTGACCGAGTGGGTCGGTCACACGAGTCGTTCGGTTTGGTCCACCAAGTGCATCGAGCGTGCCTTCGCCTCCGTCTGCGATTGGAGCTTCGACACAATCAATGCCCAATTCCCAACATGCATGACCAATTGCTGACGCAACCTGCACTGCTGATGCCGTGCCGCGAAACTTGTCGACAGCCGCCAGCACTCGCATGTTGTACAGGATAGGCAACCTTTGTATGGGTCGAAGGTCTACGATGAAATTGATGTATTTACGAGGCCGACTTCAATGGTCGCTACTCGTTATTTCGATAGTGAGTGGCGTGATCGCTGTCTTGCTTTCGCGGGGTGGTGGCGAACCGAAGATTGTGGTGCCGACAACAGTTGAGACAACGATTCCTGCATCTACGACGACTATGTATGTGGAGCCCGTGTACTACACAATCGAACCGGGCGACTCACTGTTTGCTATATCTAAGAAATTCAACCTCAACATGGCCGAATTAATGAGTATCAACAACATCACCAACCCAGACAAAGTGAATGCTGGTGATGTGATTCAGTTGCCGGTGGCAACAGGCTTTATTCCTGTTGCACCGTCAACAACCATGAAGCCCTAACTGCGTCGCGCGTTTACCAGTTCGGCAATCTCGCGCATAATGCGAGCAATGTCAAAATCTTTTGGTGTGTACACCGCCGAGATGCCGAGTGCACGCAATGAGTCACGATCTTCTTCGGGGATGATGCCACCGAGAATTATGGGAACATCGATACCAAGTTCTTGGAGTTCGTACAGCACATCTGGAACAAGTTGCAGATGTGAGCCCGACAATATGGAGAGTCCAATCACATCTGGATCTTCATCTCGTGCGGACGCTGCAATTTGTGCGGGTGTGAGACGAATACCTGAGTAAATAACTTCCATGCCCGAATCACGCGCAGCAACAGCAATTTGTTCAGCTCCACTTGAGTGTCCATCCAGACCAGGCTTGGCAACCAAAAACTTTGGGGGACCACCGGGGATCGTGCGCACATACTCGGCAACATCGGCCAGTTGCGCAGTGCGACGGCCAGCGGCTGCGCCAACACCCGTTGGTGCACGGTATTCGCCAAACACTTCGCGTAGTACTTGACTCCACTCGCCAGTAGTGCCGCCAGCTTTAGCCAGTGCAATGGATGCATCCATCAAGTTGGCATTGCCGGTTGCTGCATTTCGTAATTGATCAAGAGCTTGCTGCACATCTGCGGCAACTCGTTGTTTACGCCAGTCAGCGACGTCATCAACAAGTTGTTGTTCGACAGAGTGGTCGACTTTGAGAATGTTGTTTGCGCCGTCGAGCGGTGAAGGCGTCGATTCGGTAAAGCGATTGACACCAACAACAACCTGCTCGCCAGACTCAATGCGACGTGTGCGGTCAGCCATCGAAGACACGAGACGGCCCTTGAGCTCATCGACAGATTCGAATGCACCGCCTCGATCGAGTATTTCCTGCAACTCTGTCCAGGCAGCATCGCGCAATTCTGCTGTGCGGGCCTCTACAACATGTGAGCCAGTGAAAATATCCTCGTACTCGAGCAAGTCAGTTTCGTATGCAAGCACTTGCTGCATACGCAGCGACCACTGCTGATCCCACGGGCGGGGAAGACCAAGCGCTTCGTTCCATGCTGGCAACTGCACACTGCGTGCACGAGCCGATTTGGAAAGAGTTACCGCGAGCATTTCAAGCATGATTCGCTGCACATTATTTTCCGGCTGTGCTTCGGTAAGACCTAGGGAATTGACCTGTACGCCATAGCGAAAACGTCGAGCGCGCTCGTCGGTTATGCCGTAGCGCTCGCTGCCGATGCGGTCCCACAACTCGGTGAAGGCTCGCATCTTGCACAGTTCTTCCACAAATCGAATTCCGGCGTTAACAAAAAATGAGATGCTTGCAAATACTTGAGGAAATGCTTCTTCCGAAACTTGTCCGCTTGCACGAACTGCATCCAAAATGTCTATTGCGTTAGCAAGTGAGAAAGCAATCTCTTGCACTGGAGTGGCACCCACTTCTTGCAAGTGGTACGAGCACACATTCATTGGGTTCCACTTAGGTGCGTTTGTTGCACACCAAGCAATCATGTCGACAATAATGCGACGTGATGCTGTCGGGGGAAATATGAATGTGCCGCGAGATAAATACTCTTTGAGAATGTCGTTCTGTGTGGTTCCACGCAACTCGTTCGCTGGCGTGCCTTGCTCTGCTGCGTTGGCAACATATAACGCAAGCAGCCAAGCAGCAGTTGCATTAATGGTCATCGACGTATTCATCTGGCCAGGAGGAATCTGTTGCATCAGCGTTCGCATGTGACCAAGGTGCACGACGGGCACACCAACTTTGCCTACTTCACCGCGCGCAAGGATGTGATCTGGGTCGTAACCCGTTTGGGTTGGCAAGTCGAAAGCGATGGAAAGACCGGTCTGGCCTTTTGCGAGGTTGGTGCGATACAACTCGTTGGACGCTTCTGCTGTCGAATGCCCCGAATAGGTGCGGATCAGCCAAGGTTCGTCGCGGCGACTCATACTTCAAGGTTAGGGGTTGACGGCCTCGCCAAGACGACGCAGGTAGTCGTCGCGGGGTATTTCCATCGCGCCAAGTGTCTCGAGATGGGGTGTAAGCCATTGCACATCAAGCAATGACATTGCAGAATTACGCATAGTTGCAACAAGGTGCATGAGTGCGACTTTAGAAGCATCACGCTTGAGGTGAAACATGGATTCGCCGGCGAAGAGACCATTTACGCGCACACCATACAAACCGCCTATCAGTACACCGTGTTGGTCAAACGTCTCGAAACTATGAGCCCAACCCAGTTCGTGCAGCCTTATGTATGCATTAATGATGTCCTTCGTTATCCATCCACCCTCTCGATTGGGTACAGCACAACCGCGCAACACACGCTCGAAACATGTGTCGATTCGAACAGAGTATTTACTCGCGCTACTCCGCATTGATCGAGTGATCCGCAACTGGTCGAGCGGAATGATGCCGCGCGACATTGGCGACCACCAACCCATTGCTGGTTTACTGAGAAATGGAAAGTCGTTTGCACTCGACATTGGGAAAATGCCGGTGCGGTATGCCTGGATGAGGGTTGCAGGCTCTAGATCGGCACCACGTCCGACGATGTCTTGTTGCGGCCATTCATTCGGTGGCGGAAAATTCCAGAGAGATGGATCGAGCGCGACTGGTGTGTCATGCCAAGACGTCATACGCCACGGTACATCTGAAGCAATGAGATCTAGTAAGTAAAGAAGCCTTGCTTGGTCTTGCGGCCCAACTTTCCTTCTGCCAACAACTTTTTGAGCGAGTCGGCAGGCTCGAGATGGCTTTGCTTGAATTCACTGTGAAGTGCATTCAAGATTGACACGGTGGTGTCAATACCGATGAGGTCAAGCAATGCAAAAGGTCCCATCGGGAAGTTGCAGCCGCCCTTCATCGCAGTATCAATGTCTTCCA
Source organism: Ilumatobacteraceae bacterium (assembly GCA_044339005.1). Classification (GTDB taxonomy): domain Bacteria; phylum Actinomycetota; class Acidimicrobiia; order Acidimicrobiales; family Ilumatobacteraceae; genus UBA3006. The sequence goes on along the minus strand of JBIIWI010000002.1, from coordinate 22,518 downwards.
TGGAGGCAGTTTCGGCCTCGAGCATGTGCACGGCGTTGTTGAGGTATGGGAACAACAAGGCATTGACAATGAAACCTGCTCGGTCAACTACTTGGACAGGGTCTTTTGCGCAACCAACTGCGAATGCGGTAGCGGTAGAAATAGTTTCGTCGCTTGCAGTAACTGGGCGGATGATTTCAACAAGCGACATCATGACTGCTGGATTAAAAAAGTGAATGCCACAAACTTTGTCTGGTCGGTTTGTTGCTTGTGCCATTGCAACAACTGGCAATGTGCTGGTGTTGGTAGCAAGGATTGCTGAAGGCTTGACGATCTTGTCAAGCTGCGAAAACAGTTCTTGTTTTGGTGCAAGCTCCTCAAGAATTGATTCGATGACAAGGTCGCAATCGGCAAGTGCCGAAAGCTGGTCGGTGATGCTGATGTGCGACAAAATTTCTGTTCGCTCATCCTCTGTCATTTTTGCCTTGGCAACTTGTTTTGCGAGATTGTTCTCAACTGATGTCAGCATTGATTGTGCGCCAGCCATTGTGCGCGAGCGCACAACAACATTGATGCCCGCACGCGCAACGACTTCGGCAAGGCCAGAGCCCATGATGCCCGAGCCGCAAACGCCGACGAGCTGGGGAAGTGAAGATTGAGAAGGAGTTGTAGTAGCCATGGCGAGCAACCGTAGTCAATGGACCGAGATATTTACCAACTGGTAACCAAAGAACCCTCTGGGCTTTACCAGCCCTGATTAGGTTTGGCTCGTGATCAATACGCATGTTGACGAGACAGCCAATCATCCGAGGCGACTGATTGGTCTCGAAGCCGTTCACAACTTTCGTGACCTAGGGGGGTACCCGACCGGAGATGGTCGGAGCACCAAATGGAGAACGCTGTTTCGTTCGGACGGTCTGTATCGATTGCGCGGAGCGGATGATTTGAGTCGCGTAAGGCAGTTGGGTTTGAAATCAGTTATCGATTTACGTACCGAGCGCGAACAGCGCGAGCAGGGTATTTTTCCTACCGACGACATTGAAGTCGCCTTTCATCATTTGTCAATCGTTGATGTGACGTGGTCGGATACACAAACTCCGGTTTTCGAAGATGAAGTTGAGTTTTTGGTGTGGGGATATCGCGACATGTTGGAAATTGGATCGAGCCGTTTTGCAGATGCGATGAACGTACTTGCTGAATCAGAATCGGTTCCAGCAGTGTTTCATTGTGCTGCCGGCAAAGATCGCACTGGGATACTTGCCGCATTACTGCTTTCAAGCCTTGGTGTAGATGACGCACACATTTGTGCTGACTATGGTTTGACGCAGGAAGCAATGCAACGCTCAATTGCGTGGTCGAAGGTGCATCGTCCTGAACTGGCTGAACGTTATGCGACTATCCCGAAGGCATATTTGGCCGCCGACCCGCGAGCGATGCAAATTATTTTGGCTGAGCTTGCGCAGCAGCATGGCTCGGTGCGCAACTACGTGCGCGAAATCGGAGTTACTGACGCAACAATTGATGCGTTGGAAAACTTGCTGCTAGCAACGCACTAGTGCGTTGAGCAAAATTAGCTAACGAGAATTGTGACGCTGATAATTATCAGATCTTCAGTTGGCGGAACACCATTGGCTGCAGGATCTGTATTTGACGCCGCATTGAGTGCAGGGATTGTCTGATCCAAACCTTCTGTGACTTGGCCAAACAATGTGTAGTCGGGGTTGAGCGTCGCACCATTTTCGCCAGTGATAACAAAGAACTGACTGCCGTTAGTGTTCGGACCAGAGTTGGCCATTGCGATCGAGCCAATTTTGTATTCGCCCTGTGCTGGAAGTTCATCGGCGAATGAATAGCCAGGGTCACCCGAGCCAGTCGCGGTTGGATCGCCACACTGCACAACAAAATCGGTGATGGCGCGATGGCACTTGGTGTTATCAAAATATTTGTAGCGGGCAAGCACAACAAAGTTGTTAGTTGCAAGCGGGGCCTTGATTGGGTCGAGAACGATTGAAAACTCACCTTTATTTGTGAGGACCATCGCGGTGTAGGTCTTGCCGTCCTCGAGACACATCGGCGGTGCTTGTTCAAACTTTGCAACCCGAGTTTCCGACATATCGGCTTTCGGGCATGGTGTTTCACCAGTGATTTCGCGACCCTCAAGGGCCGGCGCGATGGTGTCTTCACCCAAATCGACAACTGCCCTGGTGTCTGTTGTCGCAGAAGAGTCACCTGCGGTACCACCCGAGACTCGAATGATCACAACAACACCCACAATGACACCGACAACAGTGAGCGCGCGAATGATGTTCTTGCGCACCTTCCGTTTTTGATCTGTTTTGGCTAATTGATCAAGCCTTTGGCGACGGTTTTCTTTTTTACGAGTTCGTTTGTCTGTGCCCATAGTTTTAAAAGGATACTCGCGTAGAGGTAGCGTAAAGACCCTGTGGCGCTCCTCGTTCAAAAATATGGTGGCACTTCGGTGGCCGATCCAGACAGAATGCGCAACGTTGCTCGCCGAATAGCAGACGCCAGAGCCAAAGGTCACGATGTCGTGGCGGTTGTGTCGGCAATGGGCAAAGCCACGGACAATCTTGTAGAACTTGCTCGACAGGTTTCAAGTAATCCGCAAGGTCGCGAGATGGACATGTTGTTGACCACAGGCGAGCGAATCTCGATGTCGCTTTTGTGCATGGCACTGCACGACGTTGGTTGTGATGCGGTGAGTTTTACAGGAAGCCAAGTAGGCATCATCACTGACACATCTCACACCAAAGCAAAGATTTTGGAGATTAAAGGTGATCGAGTTCGCGAGGCACTGCTTGCTGGCAAGGTTGCTGTAGTCGCTGGTTTCCAGGGAGTGAGCACCGACCGAGAGATCACAACACTTGGTCGCGGCGGTAGCGACACAACAGCAGTTGCACTTGCCGCAGCAATGAAAGCTGATGTATGTGAGATCTATACCGATGTGACTGGAGTGTTTACTGCAGACCCACGATTGGTTTCACAAGCAAGCAAAATTAAGCAATTAAGTTTTGATGAAATGCTCGAAATGGCTGGAGCGGGGAGCAAGGTATTGGCACTGCGCTCAGTTGAGTTTGCGCGAAATCACAATGTTCCAATTCATGTTCGATCAAGTTTCACGTTAGAAGAAGGCACCTGGGTACTTGGAGCCGACGACGAGAGGAAAACAAAAATGGAAGATCCAATTATTTCTGGAGTTGTTCACGATGTGGGCGAAGCCAAGATGACTTTGCTTGGCGTGCCCGATCGCCCAGGCGTGTCGGCTCTCTTGTTTGAATCTCTCGCAAAGGCAAACGTCAACGTTGACATGATCGTGCAGAACACATCGATTGATGGCAGCACAGATATCTCTTTCACACTTCCGGTTGGCGACATTGCGACCGCAGAGCCAATATTGGCAAGCGTTGGTAAAGAGGTGGGAGCGAAGGGCATCAATAAAGACGAAAACATCGTCAAGTTGTCATTGGTTGGCGCCGGAATGAAATCAAGTCCGGGTGTGGCAGCGAAGATGTTTCGAGTGCTGGCCGACAATGGTGTCAACATCGAGATGATCTCAACTTCAACAATTCGTATTTCGGTCGTCGTCGAGCGATCCAAGCTAGAGACAGCAGTGCGCGCGCTGCACACTGCTTTTGGTCTAGACAGTGGCGAGGATTACTCTGCGCCGTTGCCCGAACGCAAGTAGGTTGTAAGGAATCATGACGAACCAGCGCGGTGTAACGAAACGCGCCCAATTTGTACCCTGGCGAAGCGCAGGCAATCGCACTGAAACGGGTGGTTCTGCCGACGAAATTGTCCGCTCAACAGGCTGGGTCTTCAATAACGAAACTGGTAGCGAACTCACGCTTGAAGAATTCGTGGCTACGGGCAACAAAGAAGTTGGCCGATACATGCGTCAATTTGGTTTTAACTCTGAGCAACTTGCGCCACTGACGCTGCTCGAAATTGGAAGCGGAATAGGTCGAATGACTGCTTCATTTACCGAGCAATGCGCTCAAGTTGTTGCAGCCGATGTGGATGCTGCATTTCTGGAACGCTGTCGCGAGACCGTTGGTAAGCATGGTCGTGCAGACAGGCTGACTACAACACATGTGCAAGATGGCAGCACGCTCGCACTTGCCGACAACTCGGTAGATGTGGCATTTTCGTACATCACCTTGCAACACTGCCAGCTCAATGATGCACTTGGTCTGACTCGCGAAGCAATACGAGTAACCCGCCCTGGTGGAACGGTGATTCTGAACTATCGCTCGTGGGTGTTCAGTGACGTTCTCTTAATTCCAGCAGGAATCTTGGTTCGTCTGTTGTGGCGTATGCCAGCAATTGGAAAACGGATTTCTGCAACTCGATGGGCAACACGATTTGGTTGGCAGGCAAATAGGTTGAGTCCCGACGAGGTGTTGCAAGACATCATTGATCACAGCCAAAAGTCATTGACCGAGATCACGATTTATCATTCTCCATTTCAGGTGCGCAACGTTACGCACTCCAATGTGCAAGTCAAATCGTTGAAGCGTGTCAATCGAAGTCATTGGTGGCTCGTTGCAACCGTGAGTGGATCATGACCGCCCATCGCTTGTCGATCGAAAACATAGAGCGCTCGGCACGCACGATTGACCCAGTCTTTCTGCATTCACCACAGTTCAACTGTGAGCCGCTCTCAACCGAACTGGGGTGTGAACTCACACTCAAAATTGAAACGCCAAACCCAATCAGAAGTTTCAAGGGGCGTGGCGCAGACTTCTTTATGCAAGAGAATGTTGCTGCTCTCGCTGGGCGAGATCTTGTGTGCGCAACAGCCGGAAACTTTGGTCAAGCAATGGCCTATGTGTGCAGAGCGCACAAGCGCTCGCTGATTATTTATTGTGCAACCAACGCCAACCCCCTCAAAGTTGACCGAATGCGTTCGATGGGTGCAGATGTACGCCAGATGGGCGACAATTTTGATGCGGCCAAAGAAAATGCCAAAAAGTTTTGTGCCGAGACAGGTGCGTATTTTGTTGAAGACGGACGTGACATCGCTATCTCCGAGGGTGCAGGATCTATTGCGGTTGAGTTGATGCAACAACAGACCTTTGATGCAGTGCTGGTACCGCTTGGAAACGGAGCATTGATCGGTGGCATTTCTCGGTACATCAAACACGTTGCACCGAATGTGCAGATCATTGGCGTTTCCAGTGCGACCGCCGATGCGATGGAGGCATCGTGGCGCTCCGGAACCGTGATTGAACGACCATCTGCCAACACCATTGCTGATGGAATTGCTGTGCGCACTCCTGTGCCAGAGGCGCTCAATGACATGAAGGGTTTTGTCGACGATGTGTTATTGGTTTCCGAAGATGCACTGAAGCGCGCAATGAAGTTGGTATTTGACAAGGCCGGATTGATCATTGAGCCCGCAGGTATTGCGGGAGTTTCTGCGATTCTTGAACATACTCATCTTAAAAAGATGCGTCTTGCCACAATTTTGTGTGGGAGTAACCTCACGCCGACGCAAGTAAATGACTGGCTTATTGACAAGGTCTGACAACTAAACTGCTTTTATGCGTGTAGGACTAGTTGGAGCCACCGGAATGGTGGGAACCGTAATGCGACAGTTGCTGGCCGAGCGCAACTATCCAGTTGATGAACTGCGATTGTTTGCATCGGCTCGTTCTGCTGGTTCAACCATTGAATGGAATGGAAGAACAATCACCGTTGAAGATGCAACTACAGCCGACCCAAGCGGCATGGACGTAGTGCTGTTCTCGGCCGGAGCTACGACCTCTCGAGCACTTGCCGAAAAGTACGCAAATGCTGGAGCGATGGTGATCGATAACTCGTCTGCTTGGCGCATGAATGACGATGTTCCGTTGATTGTTTCCGAAGTGAACCCTGGTGATGTTGCAGCTGCGAAGTTGGGCATCATTGCGAACCCAAACTGCACCACCATGGCGGCAATGCCGGTGCTCAAAGCGCTGCACGACGAAGCAACACTGGTTCGTCTGATCGTCAGCACCTATCAAGCAGTGAGCGGTGCTGGTGTGGCCGGCGTTAGTGAATTAGAAAACCAGGTGCGAGAGGGCGTTGCAGATGCAGGCAAACTCACCTACGACGGTGAAGCAATCAAGTTTTCCAAACCAGCCAAGTTTTCACAAACGATCGCATTCAATGTTTTGCCACTTGCTGGCTCAATGATGGATGACGGTTCATTTGAAACCGACGAAGAGCAAAAACTGCGTAATGAGAGTCGCAAGATCCTGCATATTCCAGATTTGCGAGTATCGGGAACTTGTGTACGAGTACCTGTGTTTAGCGGTCACTCGTTGAGCATCAATGCTGAGTTCGCGCATCCAATTACTGCAGAGCGCGCGCACGAAATCTTGGCAACCGCACAAGGAGTAGTCGTCGCCGATGTACCAACACCGCTGATGGCTGCTGGTAAAGACCCAAGTTATGTTGGCCGCATTCGTCAAGACTCGAGCGTTGACGGCAATCACGGTCTGGTGATGTTTATTTCTAACGACAATTTGCGCAAGGGCGCGGCGCTTAATGCGTTGCAGATTGCAGAGCTACTCGTTAAATAGATCGTTGTTGATCTAGTTGGTTTGCTAGTTCGTGAATCCGCTCATGGCAAGTTGGGGGCGCTGCAGCCAGTTGTCGTCCAAATAGTTTGCTTGACCATCAATCACGTGAACGGTGTATGCGTGACGCGGTTTATCACTGAGGTTTGGGCCAGAGCGGTGTGGCAAAGTGCCGTTGAGCAACACGAGCGTTCCACGCGGTGCTTCGAGTGGCACCAGACCTTCGGTTGGATACGGCTCATGGTTAAACACTTCGGTAATCGTTGCGGTTCGAGCAGCATTTAATTTTGAACGCGTCTTGACAGGAATGCGGTGTCCTCCGGGTAACGCCCACATACAGCCATTTTCTGTGGTTGCGTCATCAATCGCAATCCAAAAACCGATCACGCTTTGTGGCTCTGTCCACAAAAAGGTGTGGTCGATGTGACTATTTACTTCGCCACCAATACGTGGTTGTTTGAAAATGTACATCGACTGCAACAGCAATGGGTCAACAATTCCCACTTGTTGGGCAACAGCGGCCATTTTGGGTGTGCGGCTGAACGCACTAAAAACTGGGTCGAGATCATGCATAGCGTGTCCAAGTTTGTTGAGGCAAAGATGTGCTTCCGAACGCAGCACTCCGTGTTCATCAAATGCATCTTTTTCAAAAAAGCAACGAATTTTGTCACCGCTGGTCAGGAAATATTGATCGGCAGCGTGTTGTGCATTGGAGTCTGCAGTAAAGATGGTGGCTTCCTGTGGCGATGGAACATTGTCTTTTGCAAGTTGTAATGCGCGTTCGCGCAACGTCAGACATGCTGCATCGTCAACAAAATTTGGCAACACCAAAAATCCGTCGTCATCGAATGACTGCAGTTGCTGCGGCGAGAGAATTTTTGAAGTGTTTGTCATGATCCACTCGGATTTTCAAAGTTGGAATGTTCTGGAAAAGCTGCTGGCAACAAGATGCTGAGTGGAGTTGGCGTGCCTTCAACATCAACGAGCAAGTTTGCGCCACCGTGCTCCCACAACAGTTGGCGACAACGTCCACACGGAGTGACGTCTGTGTCGTTACCAACACATGCCACAGCAATAATGCGTCCGCCTCCAGACATATGTAGGGCACCCAAGATTGCGCACTCTGCGCACAACGTGAGTCCGTAGGACGCATTTTCTACGTTGCATCCCGCGATGATGCGACCATCGTCAATGAGCGCTGCCGCACCTACTCGAAATTTGGAATATGGAGCGTAAGCATGCTGTTGTGCATCACGGGCGGCTGTGCGCAGTTTTTGCCAATCAATTGCTGGGGAAGTAGTGGCCATACGCCAAGACTAGTTGCGCGCGACCGAAGCCAAAATCGAGGGGGTCAGTTTGTTGACGCGCTCAACAACCGCAGAGGCATTTATGTTGAGAGCCTTACGGTCGCGAACTACAACTTGTCCGTGAACAACCACATGGCATACGTCGCCACGACCCGCGGCAGCGACTATTGCAACGTGCGGGTCAAAAACTGGCGTGAGAGACGGCGAAAATGCATCGAGCACAACAAGGTCGGCGTATTTGCCAACTTCTAGTGAGCCAACAAGATGATCGATGTGTAGTGCCTTGGCTCCATTGATAGTGGCCATACGCAAAACATCAAGAGCCGGTAAAACGGTTGGGTCTGATGCAGCAGTCTTTTGCACGTATCCAGCAAGGCGCATGGCAAGCCACATGTCGATGTCGTTACCCGATGCTGGGCCATCGGTGCCAAGAGCAACATTGACACCTTGCTTATGCAACTCGAAAATGCGCGCAGTGCCGCTAGCCAACTTGTAGTTGGATGCGGGGCAGTGCGTCACCGTTGCGCCATGTTGTGCAATCATCGCAATGTCTGAGTCATTTAAATGCACTCCGTGTGCCAGGACTGCGTTTGACAGCAGGTCAGTGTCGGCAAGCACTTTGATAGGAGTACGACCATCGTGTCGCTTTGAAACGAGTGACATTTCGCCAACGGTCTCCGATGCATGCACGTGAATGTGCGCACCATGCTGTTTCGCGAGTGTAGAGATCTGGTTGAGGTGATCTTCTCCGAGCAAGTATGTGCTGTGTGGGCTGAGCCAGTTGAGTGAATCAAAACCATTTGGTAACGAAAATTCTTGCTCGCGCTTGGGAGCATCGGTGAGCCACTCGTTTGCCCATGCCATGCGCTTGGCGAAAGGAAGTGGCTCAGGGCCATTTGATTCAAGCAAGTTCGGACCGCAGTGAATGCGCATACCTGAACGCGCAGCAACTTCAATTGCAGCGTCGGGCAAGTAGTACATGTCGAGTGCTGTGGTGATGCCGCCCAACAGTGATTCGAGTGCCGCAAGCTCAGTGCCGGCCACAACAGCATCGTGCGACAGCACGGCGATTTCTGCTGGCATCAGTCGGCCAAGAAAATCTTCCAAGTTCATGTCATCGCCGAGTCCACGAAACAGTGTCATGCCCATGTGCGTGTGAGCGTTGATCATGCCTGGCATCACAATTCCACCCTTGGCATCGATGACAGTAGGTGCATTGTGGGCGAGTGTTCCAGTGGCAATTGCGCGAATCTTGCGATCTGCACCAACCACAATTGTTGCATTGTCGACGATGGTGCCAACCGGGTCAACCGTGACAACACGGGCGTTGGTGATTGCGAGAAGGTCTTGTGGGGTGCTCATTAAAAATTTGTCGCTTTCGTTACATCTATTTGTTTCAGTACATCACGCAAAAGTGCGCCTACTCGTTGTGCGGACTCTTTGCCAACCTGCAGTACATCTTCGCCCGACAGTGGTTGAGGGTTGATGCCCGCTGCCAAGTTTGTAGCGAGTGAAAGCGCGAGCACTCGCATACCCAAGTGTCGTGCGGCAATTGTTTCGAGCACAGTCGACATGCCGACCATGTCGGCACCGAGCGTCGCGATCGCGCGAATTTCGGCAGGCGTTTCAAAATGTGGTCCATGGAAACCGAAGTAGACAGCCTCATTGATGTTTGGAGAAACGTTGTGGACAAGTTTGCGCAGCGACGAATTGTACGCATCGGTGAGATCGACGAAGCGACCAGCGTGTGGTGCTGGCGGATTGTCGCCCGTGAGAGGAGAGTGACCTGTCATGTTGATGTGGTCTTTGATCACAACGGGCTCTCCGATTGTCCACTCTTTTTGCAAGCAACCCGCGCCGTTAGTGAGGAGAGCGATCTTGCAGCCGAGCGCATGTGCGACACGGACACCATGCACCACTGCGTGGACTCCGTGGCCTTCGTATAAATGGGTACGACCAGTGAGGAGCAATACGCGAGTAGAACCGATGGTGATGGACTTGAGTGCACCACCGTGGCCGATGGCGGATGGGCGAGTGAAGCCTGGGATGTCTGCGACGTTGATGGATTGAACTGGAGTTTCAGATACTTCTTCGAGAAGGCCTACGGCATCTGCCCAACCAGAGCCAAGCACCACAAGAACATCGTGTTGCGAATCATGGTTTAGGACAAATTGTGCGCGAACTGCCTCGGCTGACCGACTGGCAAGTGCGAAGGCTTCTTTGACTATTTGATCCATGAATAGCGCTCCATAAATAAAGGCTACGCACCAAAGTTCAGATTGGGACACGGGCATCGGTAGCGTGGGGCGCTATGAACACAACTGCGGCAGCACCTCTTTCAATCTCTCCAGCTCGCGTATTGGCTGACTTGTTGCCAACACGCGCAACACGCACATCTGCACTCACACAAGATGTTGTTCTCGTCTCAGGGTTTGCCTTACTCACCGCCCTTGCGGCACAGATCGAAATTCCGCTTGGCTTCACACCGGTGCCACTTACTGGCCAAACATTTGCAGTACTTCTCGCGGGAGCAGTGCTCGGTATGCGACGTGGTGCTTTAAGCCAACTCGTGTATTGGTTTGCAGGACTTACTGGTTTGCCTTTTTATTCGGGTGGGGTAGGCGGATGGAAGTCTGGAACCGGCGCGACCCTTGGCTACCTCGTTGGCTTCATAGTTGCCGCGGGCGCAATTGGGTATCTTGCAGAAAATAAGCAAGACCGAAATTTTGCAACGTCATTGCCAGCAATGTTGTTGGGATCAACAATTATTTATGCGTTTGGCGCAACATGGTTGGCGCACAAGATCAATGTGCCACTTGCAAACGGTGACACAAATGCGATCAGCCTTGGCGTTGCACCGTTTTTGATCGGCGATTTGTTAAAGGCACTTATTGCAGCAGGACTCACGAGCACCGTGTGGACTGCGGTCGCTAAGCGCGGCTAGTCATTGCGCACCTAGCGCGAACGCTCGAGCTCGTACAAAGTTGTGCCACTGGCACGCGCAACCCACAAACCTGCACCGGCTTGCACAAAGTGTCGATTAAGGCGCTTGCGGTACCAGTCACCGGTGCGCTTATAAATATTGAGGTCGGTTGTCTTTTTGTCGACGGCATTGCGCAAGTCGGCTGATGTCGGTACTTCTAGATACAGCACACCACGAGTTGCTTTTGCCAAATTGCCGATAGCAGAGACTGCCTGCTTGTCATTGAGATACTGCAACACGCTGTGGCAAACCACGAGATCAAATTGACGAGTTGGAAACCAAGTAGCAATGTCATGACACTCGTGGTCATATTTTTCGCAAGCATGCTCGCTGATGTCGACAGATAATCGCTTCACTTTTGGGTGGGTAGTTGCATACCAGTCTCGCCAGTAACCAAGACCCGCACCCACATCGAGCACAGACCGCACTGGCACCTCCCACCACTGGCACATTGCGTGGACTGCAGTGGCGAGTGCGTTGACCTTGGTGCGACTGTGAACCGGGCTAGTTGAATAGAAGCGCTTAAAGAACGCTGCGTCAAATGTGTTGCGTGCCATGCATCTTGTGTAGCAGGTGAGCGGTCGCCATTACGATTGTTGCCGTTACGATTATTGCCAGACCTCACACGAGTTCACATTTGCAAGGAGCAAATCATGTCGGTATATGAAACCAAGATCGCTCGCCTCAATGGTGCAGGAAACCCATTTGATGATGTACTTGGCAAAGTGACCTTGCTTGTCAATGTTGCATCAAAGTGCGGTTTGACCCCGCAATACACGGCGATGCAACAGTTGCAGACCGACCTGTCAGCCAAGGGATTCAGCGTGCTTGGCGTGCCATGCAATCAGTTCATGGGCCAGGAGCCAGGCACCGCTCAAGAGATTCAAGAGTTTTGCTCCACAACGTACGGAGTCGATTTTCCATTGAGCGAAAAAGTTGATGTCAATGGTGATGCACGCCACGCGCTGTACGCATCATTAGTGACTTCGCCGGATGCCGAGGGATACACCGGTGATATCCGCTGGAATTTTGAAAAGTTTTTGATTGGTCGCGACGGAAAAGTTGTTGCACGGTTTGGTCCGCAAGTTGCGCCAGATGCCCCAGAAGTTTTGGCAGCAATTACGTCGGCACTGGGCTAATCACAATGCTCAAAGTCGGTGCAGTTCAAATGTCGATGTCGACAGACATCGCTACAAATATTGCAACCGCAGAGCGTCTTGTGCGCCAAGCAGCGTCGCAGGGAGCACAAGTCGTACTCATCCCTGAACTTTTCGAGGGACACTATTTTTGCAAGGACGTTGATCCGAAACATCTCAACCTTGCATTGCCCATTGTTGGACATCCGACGATTGCACATTTTCAGGGAGTTGCAAAAGAACTCGATATCGTTTTGCCAATCAGCGTGTTTGAACGTGCCAACGAAGCATTGTTCAACACTGTTGCAATGATTGATGCGGATGGAACAGTGATGGGGATTTATCGCAAGAGTCATATTCCAGATGGCATCGGTTACAGCGAAAAATATTATTTCAGTCCTGGTGACACAGGGTTTCGTGTTTGGAAGACGCGACACGGAGCTGTCGGTGTTGGTATTTGCTGGGATCAATGGTTTCCAGAATGCGCGCGCTCGATGGCACTGCAAGGGGCTGATGTGTTGTTGTATCCAACCGCTATTGGTAGCGAGCCACCAAACCCATCTTGGGATTCTGCACATCATTGGCAGCGCGTGATGCAAGGTCATGCCGGAGCCAACATGGTTCCAGTCGTGGCAGCCAACCGAATTGGTCGCGAAGTTGGCGAACAAACAGAAATCACATTTTACGGATCTTCGTTTATTACGGATGCACTTGGCGCCAAAGTGGCAGAAGCCAACCGCACCGACGAAGGCGTTTTGGTTGCAACAATTGATTGCAGTGAAAATCGTCTAATGCGCAGCGCATGGGGGTTATTTCGTGACCGCCGCCCAGAGTTGTATCGCGGCTTAACCACATTTGATGGCACGACGTCTGGCAACTAATGCCAAGGATGCCGGGAGAGTTTGCTCCTCACGAACGCACAGTTATTGCATGGCCTACTCGTGACGACGTGTACGGCGACCATCTTGATGAAGCACGTGCAGCCCACGCTGCGTTAGCGCGCACGATCTCGGGTTACGAGCCCGTGACCATGATTGCGAATCAGCACGAAGCCGAGTACGCGTCGGATCTGTGTGGCTCAACGGTCGACGTGGTTGCGCTGCCCATCGATGACTCGTGGTTTAGGGACTCTGGACCTATTTATGTCTTTGATGGCGGTGAGCGTGTTGCCGGCAACTGGATATTTAATGGCTGGGGCCAAAAGTTTGTGCCGTTTGACAAAGATGCAGCCGTTGCAAGCGCATGGGCTAAACATGCGGATCATCCGGTGCGCAATATCGACATGGTGCTTGAAGGCGGATCAATCACATCCGATGGTGCTGGTTTGCTAGCCACAACCGAGCAATGTTTGTTGCATCCAAATCGCAATCCTCAACTGAGCAAAACTCAAATCGAACAACGATTGCGTAATGAGTTTGACTTGAACGAAGTGATGTGGCTCCCACATGGATTATCGATGGATGCCGATACAGATGGTCATGTAGACAATGTTGCGATCTTTATTGCTCCTCGCACGATGGTTTTTCAAACATGCAACGACAAATCATTGAGTGATCACTCACGTCTTGAAGAAAACCGCAAAGTTGCTCAATCATTTGGCGTGACAATGCACGAAATTCCTGTTCTTCCAGTAATTGAGTATCACGGAGAGCGCGTGCAGGTTCCGTATCTCAACTTTTACATGATCAATGGTGCAGTGATTGTTCCTGTCTGCGGTCACGCAGCAGACGATGACATGCTTGCACTGATAGGTGAATACATTCCCGATCGCGACATCATTGGTCTCGACATCGGTGGAATTCTTGCTTACGGTGGTGGTGGAATTCACTGCATCACGCAGCAAATACCAGCGGTTCTTTAACAGTCTTTAAACAGGCGCATCCATTGAGCGGAGTGGCAGTTGCTGTGACGGCAGGTTGTCCCACATGTCGGCAAGCAAATCTTCGCGCAATGCACGCACGCTTGGGTCGTCCCAGCGATTGACATGTTGCAGCGGGTCGTGAGTGAGGTCGTAGAGCTCGCCCTCACCGGCCTTGTTCATGGTGCCGTCAAGCGCGGCGGTGCACACCCAGTTATCGCGACAGATTGTTCGAAGATGCACAATTTTTCCAAACAGCACTGAATCCCATTCGGTCAGTACGCGCTCATGTCCAAGTTGTTCGGCTTCAGCCTGGTGTATTGGCAATCGAGGTGCCTCTACGTAACTCGGTTGAGCAATGCCTGCGATGTGCGCAAACGTGGCGGCAAGTGAAACGTGACCGACTGGAGCAGAAACACGAGCAGGCGCAATGTTGGCACTTGGTGCTGGGCGCCAGATGAGAGGAAGTCGCATGAGTGAGTCGACGTGGTACGGACCCTTGAAGAGCAAACCGAAGTCGCCTTGAAACTCGCCGTGATCGGTGGTGTACAACACGTCGAGATCGTTACCCCAACCACGTGATTCGATTGCGCCCATCACTTTGGCGATGGCTTCATCAATCAGTTCGTTCTCGACATGCGTATATGCATTCACCTCGCGAACCTGGTCTTGCGTAAGCGTGGCCGGCACCCAACGAGCTGGTGCTTCGTAGTTAGATACAAAGGTGCCGTTGTACCAACCGCGCCAGTGTCGTAATTTGTCGTCGAGAACGGCTTCACGAGTTGTCGAATTTGCGATGTAATTTTCTGGAAGATCGAGGTCTTGCCATCGCACACGGTGCATCTCTGATGCCGGTGGATCCCAAGGGTGGTGTGGATCAGGAAAACTCATCCAACAAAACCAATCACGATCTGCTGGTAGCGACTCGAGCCACGCAATCGTGCGTTGAGCAACCCATTCGGTGTGATACCAATCGGTTGGAATTGGGTTGACGTGCACTTGCGGCGCTTTGGTGTCGCCACCACCTTCTGCATTGACTTGCAACTCGTTGTCAAGAACGCGGTAGTAATTCGATACGGCTTCTGGGTGGTTGTCACGAATCCATTGCGAGTAGTGCAGTGCACCTGCGGCCCCGTGAGTTGCGAGTTCCATATGGTCAAAGCCACGGTGTGGATCATTTGGGTTTTCGTTCGTAGAACGATGGGCTCCCATGCGGTTTTCTGTGAATCGCAAAAATGGATCGAGTAATGGCTCAAAGTGCGCCTTACCGATAAGTGCGGTTGCATAACCGGTCGCTCGCAAGTCGGCCGCAATGCTCGGCGCATCTTCTGGCAGTGGCACACCGTTCATCCACACACCGTGGGTGGCAACGTGTTGGCCGGTGAGCATGGTGCTTCGCGATGGCATGCAGACCACATTTTGTGGATGCGCACGATCAAACGTGATGCCGTTCTTGCTCAATCCATCAATCGTCGGCGTGCGAGCAATCATTCCGCCGTTGCAGCCAAGTGCGTCGTAGCGCTGCTGGTCGGTGGTGATGAAAAGTATCTTGCGACCCATTTATTTCCGATCAAACATTTCTTTGACTTTGGCAATGCCAACACCTGCCGCACCGCCGATTGGTAGCGCCAATACTTCTGGGTCCATGTCGGTTGAGTACATCAGCAGACATCGATTTGGTCCATCGGGAATCACGTCAACTGTTCCGAGGTGAAACGTGATCAGTGGGTTGTTGACAATCTTGTATTGAAAGCGACGCAAGTCGTGGTCGAGAGTAACGATGTCTTCTTCAAACGTGATGCCAGCGGCAAGCACGATCCAGCGCTTGTTTCCCTCTACGCGACACGAAGTAATTGGAAACCATTCATGCAGTCGTTCAGGTGCACCGACAAATGCCCACACGGTGTCTGCGTCGCACTCGACAAAGCCAAAGCGGCGCACGGTTCCCATGGTTCAAATCTAATCTTTTCGCACTCATACTGCACAAAGCCAATGAGTTATGAGTGGGGTATTTGCCAATCGATGGGGGCAGAGCCGTTTGTTTGAAGTGCTTGATTGATTTGAGAAAAGGGCTTGGAGCCAAAGAACCCATTGTGCGCCGACAGTGGGCTTGGGTGTGCCGACTCGATGATGGTGTGCGCGCGTTCCGTGATCAACGATTTCTTCTTGCGCGCAAATGCTCCCCACAACACAAACACGATCGGCGACTTCTGTGATCCGAGCGTGTGAATGACTGCATCGGTGAAAATTTCCCAGCCATGACCTTGGTGTGTGCCGGCGCCATCGTGTCGCACCGTGAGCGTTGCATTAAGTAACAACACGCCTTGCCGCGCCCACGTGGTCAAATCGCCACTTGACGAAGGCTCAATGCCACAATCTGCTTGCAACTCTTTGTAGATGTTTCGCAGCGATGGAGGGATCTTGATGCCATTCGCTACCGAGAAACACAAACCATTTGCTTGTCCCTGCGAGTGATACGGGTCTTGCCCAAGTATCACTACTCGCACATCGGAGGGTGCAGTGAGTGCGAACGCACGAAACGTTTCATCTGCTGGTGGATAAACGTTTCTTACTTGTCGTTCAGCAGAAACAAAATCTTGCAAACTCGACCAATATGGGGTCGTAGTTTCGTGAGCGAGCAAGTCATGCCACGACGGTGGTAGTTGATTCGACATGGTGAGTCGACCCTCGGTCATCCGCCGAATACTCTGTAGGCACGTTCGGCTGGTCCGAGCCCAAAGCGTTTGTTCCATCCATTTGCAAGGAATAGCGCAACGACATAAAACGACATAGACAATACGAGTGCGGTGTCGAGCCCGGTAGCACTTACCCAATGCAGTCGATGCACGATCAAATTGAAAAATACGACATGCAGTAAATACACCGAAAGCGTCATGCGTCCGGCACGCGCAAGAAACTTCGCAAGAAGAGATTTTGGTTTGAGCTCAACCACAAGTGAAACTAAACAGAGCGCGACAATGGCGGTTGCGAGAGTGCCAAGTGAAAATAAGATGCCGCGATCAAGGGGCTCTGTAGACAACAGTTTTGTAACGATGGAGTCGCGATCGGAAACCTTTATTGACGGCGTAAACACAAAATTGGCGCCGTGCGTGGCGAGCATCATCAGGACTGCAACGAACATGAGTCGTAGGCGAATCTCAGTAAATCGGTGGATGTAGCGTCCGAGCAGGATGCCTGCGATAAAGAATGCGATCCATGGGAATACGGGGTGGGTGTAATCAACAAATGTACGAATGAGCAGATTGCGCGGCGTATTAGGCGAAGGTGAAAGCCAGCGAGTGTTGTTGCCATCGAGCAACTGGCTTGCTCGCCACCATGAAAGGCCTGCTGCGGCGAGAATACTCACCGCGCAAAGGCCAACGAGCTGTCGCGATGTCCAAGTAAACACGGCAGCAGCGATGATGAAATATGCGCCGTAATAGAAGAGGATCGTGCCGGGCCAAACCCATTGCACGAAGTAACCCACGAAATACAGCAATGCTCCGCGACGCAGTAGGACGATGCGAGCATGTTGAATATCGACGCTGTTGTTTGACACTCGTGCGCGTTGAGTGAACAAGCTCACACCAATGCCAGCAATCAATACAAATGTTGCGGCGAATCGTGTCGTCAGTGGACCTGTAAGCGGATTAAACAAGCGATCCCATACCGACGGGTGAGTGGGGTACATCGACTGGGCACCGTTGAGATAGGCGTGAAAGTTCATAGCAACAACACCAAATAATGCAATGGTTCGAGCAACATCGAGACTTTCAATCCGCGATGACGAATTCACAAAGCGAGTTATTTCCAGGCGATGGTGTCGACGAATACTCGTGTGAGTGGTTGCTGCACATCGACAATGTCGTTGGCTGTCGGGCAAGTTGCACCATCTTGGATAAACAGAATCGTCGAGTGCATGTGTGGCGGCTCAAGCATCGTTAGGCGTTGTTTTGCAAAATGGAACG
Organism: Ilumatobacteraceae bacterium; assembly: GCA_044339005.1. Lineage (GTDB taxonomy): Bacteria > Actinomycetota > Acidimicrobiia > Acidimicrobiales > Ilumatobacteraceae > UBA3006. The sequence goes on along the minus strand of JBIIWI010000002.1, from coordinate 4,703 downwards.
GGCTGAGATCACCAGCGTTTGCAACAACACCGTGACTTGACCCGCAACCGACTACAACAAGTGAACCACTGCCAGATATCGGAGTATTGCGATAGCCAGCTGTTCCGCCATTGACTCGGCTCACATCCAACACGTCGACACCGAGTGTGAGCATTGACTTGTCGCCAATCCACAAAGATGTGCCAGAGCGGGCGATGATCTTGCGCTGTTGATTTGCATTGCGTAATGCATTGAGCGAATCAGCATCGACATGGCTGACATAGATCGGCAAATTGTTTGGCAAGATACTGAGCCACTGTGCGATTTCTTGCGCGTGATCAGTAGTTGTGCCATCGAGTGGTGGGTGCACCGACCAACCGTGCTGTTCAAAACCGGCGGTGTTGACAGCGCTCACGATCGACGCGACGTCGGCACGAGCAGCACCAAAACGTTGCACGCTCGATCGGAGCTTGATGATCACGCGGCCACTCCAACCATGCGCCACAAGTGTGTTGACATGTTGCACCGACCCAACAACGAGCACCGCATTACGTGGCAACGAAGTAGGCAACTCATTACCAACTGGTGTGAGCACGATTGGTGTATGCGATCCGGGAATATCGTGGGCTTCGAAGACAGTTCCAACCGCAATTTCGGTAGCAATCGAGAGTGCCTGTTCGATCAAGATTGGTCGGCCAAATCCATAGCCGTTGCCTTTGACAACTGGTACAAGGAGCTCACTGTTCCCCAACAACGCAGCCTGGGTGTGCACATGGCTAAGCCAGGCTTGGCGGTTGACTGTCAGGCGCAAAGTCATACGACTGCACGGTATCTGAAGGGTCTGGGCGAGTCATTTAAACCCGACTTGTTAAGTCAACAATTGCCCTTTAGGCTGACCCCATGGCCAAATTGTTCAGTTTCCCCAACCCTGTCAACGAAACATCAGCCCGCATTGTTGCCGGTGGCGCTGTTGTCATGGGCGCCCTGTTTGCCGTAACTGGCAGCGGCTGGATTTTGGCCGTATTGACCTATGGCTTTATCGCACGAGTACTTACCGGCCCAACATTGAGCCCACTCGGTCGACTCTCGACACAAGTGCTCACACCGTTTCTCACACCCTTAATGAAAAACGAACATCGCATGGTGCCTGGTCCACCAAAAAGATTTGCCCAAGGAATTGGCGCAACTTTTGGAATTGTTGCAAGCACACTATTCGTGAGCGGCGCAGTAACCGAAGCACGATTTGTCATTGCCGCACTCGTTGGTGCCGCATTTCTTGAATCAGCATTTGCCGTGTGCCTCGGCTGCATCATGTTTGGATGGCTGATGAAGGCTGGAGTAATTCCTGAAGAAGTTTGCGAAGAGTGCAATAACTTCAGTTTGCGTTCTTTGGCCACGACGTCAAGTCAGGCTTAAGCGCGTCAAAGTTTTGTTCTCGGACAACGCCTTTCCATACACCAACTCCGTATGCGGCATCGTCAAGTACGCGCAATGCGGTAAACCGAATTGGATCGAGTTTTGGTCGGCCCTTCCACCATTCGTACATTGATGGAACAATTGCGGCAGTAATCAAGACCCAGCGCATTCGTTTTGAGAACAATGCAAGTACGACTGCAATTGGCCACCACACTCGTGTGATGGCTGAAGCAATTGTGCGACCAGCATGCAAGTTGCCAAGGCCTGCCAAACGCGCAGACTCCTCAACGGCATTTGGAACATCGCGCAATTTACGAGCGAGTGCAGCGATTGTTCCTGCGCCAACTAATGCGCCAAAGATTGGGTAACCAAGTGCAATGAGTGCCCACATGCCAGCCGAATATCCGCTCACTCGCACAGGAGCAAGTGCGCCTTTGTGTCTTTGCGCAAGCGCAGCGGCCGATGTGCCGTAGCCAATTCTCTGCGCAACAAAATCGCTGACAGTTGATCGTGGTAGGTGAGTGCATACCGCAGTTGGTTGGTAACGACAGCGCCAACCGGCTGTGTCGAGACGCCACAGTGCATCTACGTCTTCACCAACTTGCAGTGATTCATCGAAGCCATTGATCTGACGCATTGCCTCGGTGCGACACAACCACATCGCTGACGGTGTGTAACTAATACGAGTGCCCTTGCGAATGCGGCCCTCAAGCGGGCCAAGATCGAGCGGTGATTTCAACGCTTCGTATGCAGCTAACGCGCCTTCGGAAGAAGCACTGACAATACGGGGTGCAACAAGTCCAACACGCTCGTCGGAAAAGTATGACAGAAGTTCAATTAATGCGTTGTTTTCAAGTGTCACGTCTACATCAATAAACGCAACAAATGGCGTGGTCACAAACTGCAAACCGTGGTTGCGCGCAGCACCTGGACCCTTGTTATGGTCGAGTGAGACAACGCGTGCACCCGCAATTTCGGAAATTGCGTGCGGTGATGCGTCATTTACGACAATGATGGTGGCTGCAGTTGTGGAGAGTTTGGTCAGTTTGTCAACAAGCGTGTTGAGTAATAGCGCGTCTTTTGTATTACGCACATGCGCAGGAATCACGATGCTTACATCAGCAAGCGTGAAAGGTTGCTCAGAGCCAACGATGTGGGTCGGATGAATCGCGCCTGCATCGAGCAGACGGTTCGTGAGTGCTTCGTGACCTGCGGGAAGTGGTAATCCGATTTCGAGTAGCTCCGCTACGCGACGACCCTCTTCGCTCAAAGTAAACATCTTGAGTGGAGAACCTGCGAACACCATGAGACCACGCACAGGGCGGCGCCAAGACGGGTCAACAATGAAGTGCGGCTGATTGATGAGGTCGGTCATGGTTGTGAGTTATGTGGTTCGTTGGTTCATGTGTTCGTTAATAAAGGTAACGAGATCGTGGGTTAATTGCGAGAGCAAGTTGTGACCGTGTTCGAATGTCGCGGTAGTTGGGTCGCCCAATACGCCATTGGTCGAAACGGCACGCACCCCGCCGCTACGCAACTGCGCTGATATTTCGCTCATTGGTTGAGTTGATCCAGTCTCGGCCTTTGCCATGTTGACTTGCTCTGGGTTAATTACAAGCATCATGGAAGTCTCGCTCGCACCTGCGTGAGCATCACCGTGCTCGATGCGCGGCCACCACGCAGCAACATTGCGATGCTCACTGGTAAGTGTCCGAGTCGCGGCAGCGACAGCATCAGCATTACCACCATGACCATTTACAAACACCACGCCATTGGACCAATCAGCTGATCGAACAATCTCAATCAAGACTTGAGTGAGAGCTTCGGTTCCGATTGAAAGCGTGCCGGGGAAACCGGCATGCTCGCCACTTGCAGAAATAGTCAGACTCGGAGCGATCAGAATGCGGCTGTCTTGTTGCGCTGCGTGCACACACAAGTACTGAGCGATTTGAGTATCGGTGTCAAGCGGCAAGTGTGGGCCGTGCTGCTCGCACGATCCGATCGGCAATAACAATACGATCGTTTCTCGATTCGCAACCTGTGACCAAGTGTTGGTTGCGATATTGTTGGCCACGCCAAAGACTAAGCGCGAAGGCGTTTGCGCACAAAGCGCACTACTTCAATCAGCACAGTTGCGCTTAATGCTCCACCGAATGCAACGAGAAATGCTTTGGTGTGGTCTTCCTGAAATGTCTTGCCACCGATAAAGCCAAGAAGCGACGCATAGAGCGCCCAAATTGACGCAGCAGCGACGATCCATCCAACAAACCAGCGATGATCGCGACGTGTGATGCCACAAGTGAGGGTCAAAAGGGTGCGACCACCCGGTATGAATCGCGCGGTGATAAGTAGCAATCCGCCGCGTTCTTCAATTTGATGAATAACTTTTTCTAGTCGCTGTTGGCTTTTTTCATTGCGTGTATATCGCTCGAGGATTCGCTCGCTTGCTTGGCGGCCAATCAGGTACGACATGTTGTCGCCGATGAAGGCTCCTGCTGCGGCCACCAGTATCACGATCGCTATTGATAATTCTCCTGTACCCGCGCTGACGCCACCAACGATGACGAGTGTTTCACTTGGAACTATTGGTAAGACCGAATCGGCAACAGCAATCGTAAAGATGATCAGGTAAAACCATGGCGACGATGAAAAGTGCTCAAGCCACGCAAAAAAGTCATTGAGCAAGTTCATTACATTTCGACCAAAACGTTAAGCGTTTTCCTCGTGGGACTTCAGGCGACGAATATTTGGAAGGTGTCGAATAATGATTAGACCAACAAGTCCTAATGCTGCAGCCAACTCCCACAGGTTGTCGTTGCGCCAGATGGCAACATACACCGGTACAGCAATCGTGATGACGAGCGAAGCGACCGACGACTTACCCGTTATCTTGCGTAGCACGAACCAGGATGTGCACAAGATCAAACTCATGACGGGGTACAGCACATACATCACGCCGCCACCAGTGGCGACGCCCTTGCCACCGACAAACTTGCGCGTTACAGGAAATGTGTGCCCAATTACTGCGGCGTAACCGCACGCGTATGCAAGATACGAGACACGAAGTGCATCTGGTTGTGTGTTCATCACAAACCAAGCAATAGCAACAGAAGCAGAACCCTTGAGTACGTCGGCCAGAAACACAACAAGTCCATACCTCCAACCGAGCAGACGCACGACGTTGGATGTGCCCGGATTGCCCGACCCCGCTGCAGTTACATCGACACCGCCACGTTTAGCAACGATGAGTGCACTTGGAAACGTGCCAAGAAAATACGAAACAATGATGGAAGCAATAATCAGCACTG
>JBIIWI010000077.1:0-5306 GCA_044339005.1 Ilumatobacteraceae bacterium | reverse complement strand
GGGCGAGACGACTATGCGTGAGATCGAGCGACAAGTGATGCTCCGCATTATCGATCAACGCTGGCGCGAACACTTAGAAGAGATGGACTATCTCCAAGAGGGCATCAACCTGCGGGCGATGGGTCAAAAAGACCCGCTCACCGAATGGCAGCGTGAAGGCTTTGAGATGTTCGGATCTCTGATGAAGGGTATTGCTCAAGACTTTGTCAAGTACGTAATGCACGTGCAGGTCGTAAAAAATGAATCACCTGTGTTGCAAGTGAGCAATCTCCAAGAATCATCGTTTGATACCGAGATCGATGGTGGCTTTGCTGGGATTGCTGCCGCAGAAACCGGTGTTCCAATGCAGTCTGAGCCAGCAGTGAAGACGATTGTCAAGTCGGCCGATGACTGGTCGACAACACCGCGCAATGCGGTCTGCCCTTGCGGTTCGGGCAAGAAGTACAAGTTGTGCCACGGGCGCAACTAATTTACTTCTACTCACTATGCGCGATTTTTCCAACGATCTCACCGAAATACGGCGACGTGTTAGTGAAGCGTTTGTCTACCTCAAGGTAGAAGCCGGTGGCGAGCGGATGAAAGTTCTCGAGGTTGATGTTGCACGGCCCGATTTGTGGGACGACCAAGACAACGCCAAAAAGGTAAACACTGAATATGTCAATCTCAAAGCAGATCTAGACGAATTTGCGCAGCTGTCGGGATCGGTTGATGACCTAGAGGTGCTGCACGAAATGGCGCGCGAAATAGACGATGCAAGCCAAGAACCAGATCTTGAAAACGGCATCAGTAGTGTGCGGTTCAAGCTTGATGCACTTGAGTTGCGCAGTTTGTTTACTGGCGTACACGACGAGATGGATGCAATTGTTCAGATCAACGCCAAAGACGGCGGTGTAGATGCTCAAGACTGGAGCGAGATGCTCTTGCGCATGTATACGCGGTGGGCGGAACGCAGCAACTTTGCGATCGAAATTGGAGACATCTCGCTTGGCACAGAAGCAGGCATTCTGTCGGCCGACTTCACCGTGCGTGGCCGTTACGCATATGGACTTCTTACATCCGAACGAGGTACGCATCGTTTGGTTCGAATCAGCCCGTTCGACAATCAAGGTCGTCGCCAAACAAGTTTTGCCAGTGTGCAAGTGTGGCCAATTCTCGAAGAAGCAGATGTTGAGATCAACGAAACAGATATTCGGATGGAAGTGTTTCGAGCGTCTGGTGCTGGTGGTCAGCATGTCAACAAAACTTCCTCGGCGGTGCGGCTCATTCACGAACCAACAGGATTAGTTGCATCGTCACAGCAAGAACGTTCGCAATTACAAAACCGCGAAAGTGCATTAAAGCGTCTCAAGACGATGGTTGCATCTCGCATCGAAGAAGAGCGTGATGCGGCAATGAAAAAAATTGCAGGCAAGCCATCGGCGATCGGCTGGGGTAGTCAGATTCGCTCCTATGTCATGCAGCCGTACCAGATGGTCAAAGATGTGCGCACTGAGATTGAGAGCGGAAACATTGCAGGGGTTCTTGATGGAGATCTGAATCTCTTTATGGAGGGCTACCTACGGTGGCGCCGTGCAAACTCTGATTCGTAAACTAAACTGACTATTCGTCGCCTGGAAGGGGCCCCATGATCCGTTTGGAAAGTGTGACCAAGAGGTACGGCACCGAAACGGTGGCCGTTCGAGATGCAAGTTTCGATATCGCTAAAGGCGACTTCGTGTTCTTGGTTGGACCATCGGGATCTGGCAAGTCGACGTTGTTGCGACTCATCAACCGCCAAGAACAGCCCGAGCGTGGCGCCGTGTGGGTGGCAGGGCAAAACGTCAACGAGATGGCCGAGTCGCGCGTTCCATATTTGCGTCGCAATATGGGCAACGTGTTTCAGGACTACAAGTTGTTGCCCAATAAGACTGTTTTCGAAAACGTTGCATTTGCCCTCGAGGTCATTGGTAAGCCCCGACATGTCATTAATCGGCAGGTGCCAGTCGTGCTTGAGTTGGTTGGTCTTGCAGGCAAAGAAGATCGCTTTCCGGAGCAATTGTCGGGTGGAGAGCAACAGCGCGTTTCGATCGCGCGTGCGTTTGTTAATCGGCCGCTCATCATGTTGGCCGATGAGCCAACCGGCAACCTCGACCCAGCAACGGGCGAGGGCATCATGGCGCTATTGGAAGAGATCAATCGCACCGGCACGACGGTGGTGATGGCAACTCACGACCATCGCGTGGTCAATGCAATGCGTAAGCGTGTTATTCAGCTTGACCGTGGTGTCATTGTGCGAGACCAGGAACGCGGGGTTTACGAATGATCGCTCGTATTGCATATGCATTTCGCGAAATGTGGGCGAGCTTTAGGCGCAACCTCACGCTTACTGTCGCTGCAATTCTTACATCGGCCATTGCGCTGTTGTTGGTGGGCACAACGTTTTTGATTCAGCGAGCATTTGACAATCTGCTCGTACAGTGGCGTGGCGATGTTGAGATGATTGTGTTTGTTCGCAGCGATGCAACGCCCGAACAGATTTCGCTCATTGACCAAACTATTAAGGCTGCACCAACAATCATTGACGTTGAAGAATTGCGATATCTCGATAAAACGGAAAGCTATGAAGAAGCGAAGCGGATTTTCGTTGGCGACCCCGTCACACTGAGTCTGCTGACGCCCGACAACATTCCGTCGCAGTTCAAGGTTGTACCAATTACCCAAGACCCAGAACTCGTGCGCAGTTTGAGCGAACAGTATCGATCGCTACCTGGCGTGCAAGATGTTGCGCTTGCCGAAGATGAATTTCAAGTGATCTCTACTCTGTCTCGCTTTGTGCGCACCGTTACGTTGGTGATGTCACTTGTCTTGTTAGTCGTAGCAGTAGGCCTGATTTGGAACACGATTCGTACAGCGATGTTCGCGCGCAGACGAGAAATAGAAGTGATGAAGCTGGTCGGAGCAACAAACTGGTTTATCCGCGTGCCGTTCATGCTCGAAGGCTTGTTGCACGGTTTGCTCGGAGGCATTGCATCCTGCGGCGGACTTTGGGTTCTTAACTCGGCTTGGACCAATGGCGTCGCTGGGTTTAAGCCTGGCACCGGAATTAGCTCGCTTGTCGTTCCATCTGGATATCTAACGGGAGTGATGTTGATGATCCTTGCTATAGGTGCGCTTGTTGGTGCAGTGGGATCCGCCATTGCAGCTTCACGATTCCTGGACGTATAGCGCAATGTCTACAAACTCAAAGTACACAGAAATCATTTACGAAGTGAGCGACAATATCGCTACCGTGACATTGCATCGTCCCGACAAGATGAACGCATTTACTGGCGTAATGATGAACGAGCTGTTACAAGTCTTTGACGAAATCGATGCAGATGACAATGTGCGCGCTGTGATTGTTACGGGTAGTGGTCGCGCTTTTTGCGCGGGCGCCGACTTGTCGCACGGTGCCGAAACATTTAGTGATGGCAAGTTGAGCGGTCAAACTCCAACCTCGGTGCGTCGCGATGGTGGTGGCATGGTGACTCTGCGGATGTTTAGGTGCAACAAGCCCATCATTGGCGCGATCAACGGAGCGGCCGTGGGTATTGGTGCGACGATGACTTTGCCAATGGATATTCGTATCGCAGCCGACTCGGCCAAGATGGGCTTTGTGTTCACTCGGCGCGGCATTGTGCCAGAGGCATGCTCCTCATGGTTTTTGCCGCGTCTTGTTGGTATTTCTCAGGCCCAAGAATGGGTGTTAACCGGCAGAGTCTTTCTGGCCGACGAAGCATTGCGCGGTGGTCTTGTGCGCAGTATCCATCCGCAGGAAGAGTTACTGCAAGTTGCTCGCGAACTTGCGAAAGAAATCGTGGACAATGCTGCTCCGGTTTCGGTTGCACTAGCCAGGCAAATGATGTGGCGCATGCTTGGTGCATCGCATCCGATGGAAGCACACCGCGTTGACTCTCGTGGTATTCAAGAGCGTGGGCGTTCTGCCGATACTCGTGAAGGCGTGACGAGTTTTTTGCAAAAGCGACCCGCCGTGTTTGGTGACAAGGTAAGTACAGATGTGCCAGACATTTTTGTGGGTTGGGAAGAACCAGAGTTTTTCTAGTTCATGAGTCTTTTTGAAGAAGTTGGCGGCTCGCAGTTCTTTGATCAACTGGTCGAGCGATTTTACGAAGGTGTTGCAACAGATGATGTATTGCTGCCGTTGTATCCAGAGCAATCCGACTTAACTGGAGCGAAAGAACGACTTACTTTGTTCTTGCAACAGTATTGGGGCGGCCCAACGACATACAGTGACGAGCGAGGACATCCGCGATTACGTCAAAGACATTTTCCATTCGTGATTGGTGAGCGCGAAAGAGATCGTTGGATGGTGCACATGATGGCGGCAGTAGATGAGTTCTCACCAAATGATTCGGTGCATCAACAATTGACGGAATACATGTCAATGGCTTCAACAGCCATGATCAATTCTCCAAGCGCAACTATTTGAGCGCGTAACACGCAATTGCGGTAGCTGACGCAACATTGAGCGAGTCAATCCCGACTGCCATGGGGATGTTGGTCAGAATCGTGCACGCATCGAGCGCTGCTTCGCTCAGGCCTTGTCGTTCAGACCCGAGCACAAGTGCGCGGGGCTGTGAGTCGTCGAGACGAACTTTTGCCATCGGCTCAACTTGCTTCGAATGGTGTTTTAGGGTCATGCCGACTACAGCAAAACCACGACTTGCGAGTTCATTTAACGTGGTTGAGATGTCGGTGATGCGGGCATAGGGGAGATTGAATGTCGTGCCCATCGAGACACGCAATGCTCGGCGAGTGAGTGGATCGGAGGAGGTCGAGTCGAGCAACATTGCATCCCATCCGAGTGCGCAGGCACTGCGGGCAATCGCGCCAACATTGCTGGGATTGTCGATGCAATCAAGAATTACAAGTCGAGTGGAAGAATCTATTAACGACTGTGCATCTCGCAAAGCAGGACGATGGAAAACACCAATTGCGTCGAGTGGCACACCTAGACCAGTGACTTCACGGCGAATGTCTGCAGATGCGCTTAACGTTATTCCGCCTTGCTGTAAGACATCTGCGGCGAACTCGCTTGCGCATTTCGGGTCGCACAACACCACTGAAGGTTTGCAGCCAGCTTCGAGTGCACGACGAACAACAAGGTCGCCTTCTGCAACAAACATTCCGTTCGATTCGAGGTTGTTGGCTAGTGCAGCTTTGCGCTGTGCAATGGTGTTGAGCTGGCGTTCGCGCCAACGAAACGCATTCAGCCGTTCGTCGGCCGCATCGTCAACTTCAATAATCACTGGAATTTAATTTAGAAC
>JBIIWI010000027.1:0-17088 GCA_044339005.1 Ilumatobacteraceae bacterium | reverse complement strand
AACATCGAGATGGACGTACTTGCAAAGCATGTTGCAAAACTTGTTGAGCCACATAAGTCCAAGCGTTCTTGGTGGCGATCATTGGTAGGAAAATAAATGGCACGCGATCTTCCACAACTCCGCGAGAAGATCGATCAGATCGACGCGGCAATCGTTGCCTTGCTCGCACAGCGAATGGAAGTGTGTAAGGAAGTTGCCGAAGTTAAGGCCGGATCATTGACTGCAGTAATTCAGCCGCAGCGAGTGCGCGAAGTGCTGACGACGCGACGCCAGTGGGCAATCAATAGCGGAGTCGACGCCGACTTTGCTGAACAACTGTTTCGCATTGTGCTTTCCGAAACACATCGCATCGAAGTTGCTCACGACAGTGGGAGCGCTGAACCTGTAAAAATCGCGGACACATTGCTCAGCGAACTCGACACTGTTGCCGTGCGCATCGACCATGTTGTGGTTGCAGTCGTTGACCTCGCATCTGCTTCGGCATTTTTGTCATCGATCGGTTTTGCGGTGCGACCAACCGAAGATGCCGACATCATGACCGCCGATGCCGGTGGCGTCACCGTTGTGCTCGTTGGCCCTGGCAACGACCCTGCAGTGCGCGCGCACTTGGATGCTCACGGTTCAGGTGTCCAGCACATCGCCATCGAAGTACTTAATGCAGGCTTCGTGCAACAAGCTCTCGCAACAGCAGGCATTCCCCTACTGACCGACGTAGTCGTTGATGCAGCAGGCCACGAACAGCTCTTTACAGTTGTCGACCCAGCAACTGGTGTGCAGTTGGGCTTCATTAGTCGCACAGGTCACCGCGTGCCCATTAGTGGTCACAACGTGCGGGCGCTATTTTCTGCCCTCGGCAAGATTTAACTATTGCCAAAATATTGATTCTGACGTTCTGAACCGCTATGGTCTAAGGCGCACGACAATTACGGGAAACTTCACCTCTCTAACACGGTGGAGCAACTTGGTCGAGCGCTGGCAATCCAACTTCATTACGACCCACGGAGGGTTCAGTTGTCGATATATCAGCGCATACTCGAGACGCCCCTAGATCAGTTATTGGCTCAAGCACGCGACGTACGTGACCAGCAGTTTGGGAGCCGAGTTACATACTCGCCGAAAGTTTTCATTCCACTCACCATGCTGTGCCGGGATAAGTGTGGTTACTGCACATTTGCTCAGCCGCCAGCACGACTCGAAAATCCGTATCTCTCAGCCGATCAAGTTTTGGCAATCGCCAAGCAAGGCGCCAAGTCTGGATGCCATGAAGCACTCTTCACATTGGGTGAGCGTCCAGAGCTTCGATATGACGTAGCCGCCGAATGGCTCAAAGTAAACGGCTTCGATTCGACCGTGCACTACTTGCACGACATGGCAGCACTCGTGCTGAAAGAAACCGGTTTGTTGCCGCATGCAAATGCCGGCGCGTTGTACAAAGACGAGTTGGCTATGTTGCGCAGTGTTTCGCCGTCGCAGGGCATGATGATTGAATCCTTGCGTGACGACCTCGATTGCCATCGCGGTGCACCAGACAAAGTGCCACAACGCCGACTCGACACACTCGAGTGGGCTGGCGAACTCAAGATTCCATTCACCACTGGCATCCTCGTGGGCATTGGTGAAACTCGCCAAGATCGCCTAAACGCACTTGAAGCAATTGCCGCCTCGCATGCACGACACGGTCACGTGCAAGAAGTAATCGTCCAAAACTTTTTGCCTAAGCCGCGAACCGGAATGCAACACGAAGCACCATGTCCACAAGATGAGTACTTGTGGTCTATCGCCGCTGCGCGAATCATTTTGCCGCCAAGCATCCACTTACAAGCTCCACCAAATTTGAGTGATGACTTTGGCATTCTGCTCGATGCAGGAATTGATGACTGGGGTGGTGTCTCACCAATCACAGCAGATCATGTCAATCCAGAACGCCCGTGGCCAGCACTCGACAAACTCCGCGTAGTCACTGAAGCCCGCGGTAAAGCACTCGCGCCTCGACTCACCATCTATCCAGAGTTTGCAATCAACCCAACAGTGTGGGTCGATGAAGCATTGCACTTCCCTCTTATGGATCGCAGCGATGCCGAAGGTTTGGGTCGCGACGACCCGGGTCAGGTGTGGCCAGAAAAAGTAACCGCAGCAGATGTGGTTCTCGATGGCGCCGAAGTTGTTTTGATTGGTCATCGCTCAACACAGTGGTACTCGGGAGCAAACAATCCGCCACCTTCATTGATTGGCGTGCAGCACGACGGCACACCTTTTGACGAAGTTGATCTCGACAGTCTGCATGGTCCAATTGCTGAGATCCTGCATGGAGTTCGACTCGGGCAGCGCATCAACGAAGCCGAAATCGTCACACTCTTTAGTGCTCGCGGCAAAGAAGTACGTGCGATCGCAAAAGTCGCGGACGACTTGCGCAAACAAGTTGTCGGAGATGCCATCACCTGGGTGCACAACCGCAATATCAACTACACCAATGTGTGCACCTTTAAATGCAAGTTCTGCGGATTCTCTAAGGGCCCACTCTCGCTCAACTTGCGCGGCACCCCGTACTTACTCACACTCGATGACATTGCCAATCGTGCGCGTGAGGCCTGGGATTTAGGAGCAACCGAGGTCACTCTGCAGGGTGGCATTCACCCAGATTTTGATGGCAACTATTACATCGATGTCACGCGAGCAGTCAAAGATGCAGTGCCAGACATGCACGTGCACGGTTTTACTGCGCTCGAAGTCACCGAAGGTGCCAAGCGCCTGGAAGAGCCTCTCTACAACTACATCATGCGACTCAAAGATGCCGGTCTTGCTTCCCTGCCAGGTACCGCAGCCGAAATTTTGGACGATGACATTCGAGCGATCTTGTGCCCCGACAAGATCAATACCGAAGAGTGGCTTGAGTGTCACCAAGTAGCCCACGAGGCTGGCCTGCGTTCGAACATCACCATTATGTTTGGATCCGTCGAACACCCATTGAGCTGGGCGAAGCACATCGTGCGCACTCGCGCATTGCAAGCACAGACTGGTGGCTTCACCGAATTCGTTGGTCTGCCATTCGTACATATGGCATCACCAATTTATTTGCAACACAAGTCTCGTCGCGGGCCAACATTTAGAGAAACGTTGTTGATGCATTCAATTGCACGTATCGCATACCACGGTCTTATTGACAACATTCAGGTGTCATGGACAAAGATTGGCCCAATCGGCGCAGCACAATTGCTGCAAGCCGGATGCAACGACATGGGTGGCACGTTGATGAACGAAAACATCTCACGCGCTGCAGGTGCCAGCCATGGTCAGGGCATGACAGAAGATGCATTTCGTGCAATCACCGAGCCGATTGGTCGATCACTCTTGCAACGCAACACTACGTACGGTCGCCCAGACCGTGAACCACCTAAAAAAGGTGCGGTCTTAACTCACTAAGCGTGCTGCGGCAACATCGAGTTGCAACTGCGTTTTAATTGCCTCTAAGCCATCAAACTTGCGCTCGCTGCGCAAGAAGTGCTCAAACGTCACGCTTACTTTTTGCCCATACAAATCACCGGCAAAGTCGAGTAAGTGAGCCTCAAGCAATGAATGGTCTGCATGTTCAAAAAAAGTTGGTCGACGACCGAGGTTGATCGCGCACGCATGTACAGAACCATCGTCGCACTGAAATTTTCCTGCATACACTCCGTCGGCGGGAAGGCACATTGCATTTGGAACCTCAACGTTGGCCGTCGGAAAGCCAATGGATCTGCCGCGTTTGTCGCCATTGACGACAACACCTCGCACCTCGTAGGCGCGTCCCAACAAGTTTGTTGCAACCTCTACCTGCCCACCGGCAAGCGCACGGCGAATAGACGTTGAGCTCACGGGTTCGGTAACGCCGTCAGGACGTTGTATGAGCTGCACAGGAGCTACTTCGAAATCAAACTGCTTACCAAGCTCACGCAACAGAGCGACGTTGCCTGCTCGCTTTACGCCAAAGTGAAAATCTTCACCGACGACAATAACTTGCGTATTGAGTGCATCAACCAATACTCGCTTGACAAATGATGCTGGCTCTTCGGCTGATTGCGATGCATCAAAACTCACGATCATTGTCGCATCAACCTCAGTTTGTTCTAGTAGCTCGAGTTTTTGATCGATGTCGGTGAGCAACTTTGGTGCTGACTCTGGACGCACTACGGAGGCAGGATGACGATCAAACGTGATCACAACGCTGCGGCAGCCCAACTGTTGCGCAGTTGCTTTCACTTGGGCAATTACTGCTTGATGACCTCGGTGCACCCCGTCATATGCGCCAATCGTTACGACCGATCGCATTGAGGCAGCGCTTTTGAGAACTTCACGAATGACTTGCACGAAGAATCACGCTATCGCTTCGGCCAAAACCACAGTGGGTTTGGCCCGCGTCACATCCACCTGGCCATGACTTTCGAACACGTCATACACACCAAGCAGTACGCCTTGTTGATCCACAATTGCCCATGGAGCACTTTCATTCCATGCTGGCAACACTCGCCCATGTCGAACCATGTCTGCAGTTGGGGCATCTACAACTATTTGAGTCATTGATCGCAACGCAGTGATTGGAGACAACAGCACTGCAGACTCCGGCGAATGCGATTCAGCAATTGTGAAATCACCGATTGAGGTGCGCTTGAGGTTTCGCAAATGTGCTCCACCGCCCAGCAGAGTTCCAAGATCAGCCGCGAGCGTGCGCACGTAAGTGCCAGATGAAACATTGACGGCAATGCGTACAACTAGCGGATCATCGGTTGGTTGCACGTCAAAGGAATGCACAGTGACCGGGCGCGGTTTGCGTTCTACCACCACCCCTTCTCGTGCTAGTTCATGCAGGCGTTTGCCATCAACACGAATCGCCGAAACCATCGGTGGTATTTGCAAAATTTCACCAGTGAGCTTTTCGGCAGCAAAACGAATTTGCTCAATTGTTATTCCAGCCATGTCATGTCGAGCTGTTACTTCGCCCGCCGAATCAAGCGTGTTGGTCTCTATCCCAAACACAACTTCGGCTTCATACGTCTTATCCATCCCACTCAAAAATTGCATCAACCTCGTCACGTAACCAACACCAACCAGCAATACACCAGTTGCATCTGGATCGAGCGTGCCGGCGTGGCCAATGCGCCTTTCACCCAGTAACTTGCGCATCTGATTTACTACGTCGTGACTTGTCACTCCTGCTGGCTTATCGATGATTGCCAAACCGTGCACGGTTGGTGGACGGCGACGTGCCACGACTACTCGCTGTCGAGATTGCGCGTTCGCATTGGATCATTGCGCAAGACCTCATCAATGCGGGCAGCAGCGCGAATGCCATCATCTGGTCGAAACTCAAGAATTGGCGTTCGTCGTGCATGAATCTGAGTTGCGATTGCTGATTGCAGCCGTTTGCGATTCTCATTTAATGCTTCCAAAATTTGCTTGTCGCCCTCTTCACCCTGCAAAGAGTCGTAATACACAATTCCGCGATTCATCTCGGAGTCAACATCAATAGATGTCACTGTTACAAACGCCAAACGATCGTCGTCGATACGTACTAGTTCTTCAGCGACTACTTCGCGTACCGTTTCGCTAATACGAGCGGCTCGTGGATAACTGTGTTTACGGCTATTCGACTTACCGCCAGACTTGCCTGCCGATTTGCTGCGCGACTGACCGCCAGATTTGCCGCCGGATCGACCTTCAACCCCACCGTCGCCACGACCGCCCGAACCACGTTCTCGTCTTGTCATCGTGATCCTGCCTTTTGCCTCTCCATTGAAACTGTGCTTGGCTCATCTACGATACGGAGGCGATGTCTGCAAAACCCCCAACCCAAAACGAGCCTCGGACCGCCAGTGGCGCGATCACAGGCAACGATCCAACCACCAAAACGCCCCTATTTCGATACACCGCCGCATTAGCGACCCAGGTGGAGACCAAGTGGCAAGACATTTGGGAGCGCGAGGGCACCTTTGAAGCCCCCAACCCAGCCGGACCTTTGGCCCAACCAGACAAAGTTGCTGGCCGCGACAAATTGTTTGTGCTCGACATGTTCCCCTACCCATCTGGTGCAGGTCTGCACGTTGGTCACCCACTTGGTTACATCGCCACGGATGTTTTTGCGCGATACAAACGCATGGACGGATTCAACGTCTTGCACGCGCTTGGTTATGACAGTTTTGGATTACCGGCCGAGCAACACGCAATCGTTACTGGAATTCACCCACGCATAAACACCGAATCGAACATCGCAAATATGCGCCGTCAGTTGCGACGCCTAGGCCTTGGTCACGACGCACGACGCAGTGTGTCAACAACCGACGAAGAGTTTTATAAATGGACACAGTGGATCTTTTTGCAGATTTTCAATTCGTGGTATGACGAAACAGAACAGCGCGCAAGACCGATTGCAGAACTCATCGCACAGTTCGCAAGTGGCGAGCGTGCAACAGGTTCTATTGCCTGGTCAGAGCTCAGCAAAGTTGCCCAACAAGAACTCATTAGCCAGTACCGACTTGTCTATTTGTCGGACGCACCAGTCAACTGGTGCCCCGGTCTTGGAACGATTCTTGCCAACGAAGAAGTCACGGCAGAAGGCCGCAGCGATATTGGCAACTACCCCGTGTTTAAGCGCAACATGCGCCAGTGGACAATGCGCATCACCAAATATGCAGATCGCTTACTGGAAGATCTTGATCGTCTTGATTGGCCAGAACCAATCAAGTTGATGCAACGCAACTGGATTGGTCGCAGTGTCGGAGCATCCGTGCGCTTTGCAGCCGATGCAGGATCAATTGAGATTTTTACAACTCGTCCCGACACATTGTTCGGCGCAACTTTTGTGGTGCTGTCGCCAGAGCATCCACTCGTTGATGCGCTCACAACTTCTGATCAGAAAAAATCTATCGATGCCTATCGCGCAGCGACTGCAGCAATGCAAGACGAAGACCGACGTGATGAAACTCGCGTGAAGACAGGTGCGTTCACTGGATCTTTTGCTACCAACCCGATCAATGGCACACAGATTCCAATTTGGATTGCCGACTATGTATTGATGGGCTACGGCACTGGCGCAATCATGGCAGTGCCATCTGGTGACCAACGCGACTTTGATTTTGCTCGCAAGTACGACCTACCGATCACCGCGACGCAAATGCCAGATGATCTATGGTTCACCTCCCGCGATATTGCAATTTCGGATGATTGCGGCAATTGGCCGCAGGCTTTTGTTGGTGAGGGCACATACATCAACTCCAAAAATGATTCGTTGAACCTCAATGGCAAGCGCACGATCGAAGAAGCAACGCTGCTGGCAAACACGTGGCTTGAAATAAATAAATGTGGCGCGAGTGCCGTCACATACCGATTGCGAGATTGGCTGTTTTCGCGTCAGCGCTATTGGGGCGAGCCGTTCCCAATTGTGTACGACGAAGATGATCAGCCAATTGCGGTCCCCTTCAGCGCATTGCCAATCAAACTTCCCGAACTCGCCGACTTCAAACCTCAGGCCCTAGATCCAAATGATCAAACTTCAGACCCAATCCCTCCGCTCGCCCGTGTGGGTGAATGGGTCAATGTCACTCTCGACTTGGGTGATGGTCCACGCCAATACCGTCGCGAAGTAAACGTCATGCCGCAATGGGCCGGATCATGTTGGTATGAGTTGCGATACCTCGACCCAACAAACTCCGAAGCATTTATAGACAAAGACGTTGAAAAATACTGGATGGGACCAAAACATGACGGCCACACCGGTGGTGTTGACCTCTATGTAGGTGGCGTCGAGCACGCAGTGTTGCACTTGCTCTACAGCCGCTTCTGGCACAAAGTGTTGTTTGATCTTGGTCATGTTTCGAGCCTCGAACCATTCCATCGCTTGTTCAATCAGGGCTACATTCAGGCATACGCGTATCGAGATGAACGCGGACAAACCGTTCCCGCTACTGAAGTCACCGAAATTGCCGAAAGTGGTAACGGAAGTATCCAATATGAGTGGAATGGCGAAAAAGTAAAGCGCGAATACGGCAAGATGGGCAAGAGCCTCAAAAATATCGTTACGCCAGATGAGATGTACGACGAGTTCGGAGCAGATACTTTCCGCCTCTACGAAATGTCGACTGGCCCACTCGAAGCAAGCCGCCCCTGGAATACCCGTGATGTTGTGGGCATGCAACGTTTTTTACAGCGCTTGTGGCGCAATATGGTCGACGAAGACACCGGCGAATTGCATGTGAGTGATGACGCTGCACCGCTTGCGTTGCAACGCGAACTACACAAAGCAATCCATGGTGTTGGCAATGATCTCGAACACCTGCGTTTCAATACCGCCATTTCCAAGTTGATCGAGCTCAACAACGCGCTCACCATTTACGTCAATGAGGCAGGCTCTACGCCACGAGAAGTTGCGGAAACAGTGACACAGATGCTTTCACCACTGTGTCCACACATGGCTGAAGAGATTTGGCAGCGACTTGGTCGCACAGAGTCACTGACATACATGCCGTTTCCAAAGGCCGATCCACAGATGCTGGTGCAGGACACCATCGAAATTCCGGTTCAGGTCAATGGCAAGATGCGCTCCAAGTTGTCGGTAACGGCCGATGTCTCAGATGATGAAATGCGATCACTTGCCATGGCAGATGAAAAAGTTGTGCAGTTACTCGCTGGCGCCACGCCAAGCAAAATCATTGTCGTGCCAAAGCGACTAGTAAACATTGTTTTATAACTAGTGTTTTGTCACTAGCGCTTTATAGCAAGTCGTTTTGCGTCGGGCTCACCGCGCATCAACAAGATGATTCTGTTCACTCCCTCGCTTGCCAATTTACGACAAGCCGAAGATGACGCATCCAATAATTCTTCATCAAACCAATCCCAAACCGAAACGATGAAGTCGGACTTGCCAGCTGCTGTGGCGGCGTCTTGTGCGACTCTCAATATTTCTGCGCGCTGCGGATGGCTCGATCGAATATTGACACCGTCAGTACGTTGTCCCGCAACTTTTGCAAGCGCCGAGCTATTCACCCCAACAATTCTTGGCGGCAACTTGCACGGCATCTCAAACGTCGCATATTTTGCGTCTCGAGTTGGTGACCAGATTTCGTCCAACACATCAAGAGTGTGCTCAAGCTTCGCATGGCGCTCTTGCATCGTGCGAGGAATCTCGATGCCGAGTGCCAATTGCTCGGCAGCAAACGTGCTCGTTGGCGAGGCTCCTGCCCCGAGACCAAGTATCAATCGTCCACCAGAAATGTTTTGCACAGTGGCAGCAGCACTCGCAAGCACACCTGGGTGTCTATTGCCAACATTGGCCACAAGAGGCCCAATATTGATCGTTGAAGTCGTTGCAGCCAATGCGCCAAGCAATGTAAAACACTCTGGCATTGATGGGGCATTCATGACTTGACCCGATAAATGATCAGCAACCCACAATGTTGAATAACCGTTGTTTTCTGCAATATGTGCAACTTCAATCAATTGCGCCCACGTACATTGGCCTTGATTGACTTGCAAATCGATAGTTATTTCATGAATCACAGTGAATTGAGTATTACATCACACGGATATAATTAACACATGAGCATTGTGCAAGCCCCTGTATTGCAGGTTCTTGATACAAAGCACAATTCGCTCACCGAAATCCTTGAAGTGCTCGCCCAAGACGGCGGAGTGATTGTTCTCAACATGCTCTCCCCTCAGGTTGTGGCCAATTTGCTCAGCGAGCTTGCTCCACAAAGCGAGGCGTCACAGGTAGGGCCAAAATCAGACAACGCAAATGTCAATCATTTTTGGGGTCAACAAACGAAACGTTTTACACGCCTCGCCCAACGCTCACAAACATTTGCCGACGAAGTACTCGTGCACCCAATCTTGACCGGCGTAGCAGATGAACTGCTCAAGCCTCATTGTGCGTCGTATTGGATGAATACCGGCCAGATGATGATCGTCATGCCTGGTGGCGCTCCGCAATACATACACCGTGACTCCGATGATTGGCCAGCAATGTGTGGCCCGGCTGCGCCACCTTGCCAGATCAGTTGCATGTTTGCGCTGTCTGACTTCACTGCAGAAAATGGTGCAACACGTGTTGTCCCGGGAAGCCACTTGTGGAGCGACTTTTCACGCCAAGCTGCAGATGACGAGATTACTCAAGCAGTAATGCCGGCTGGCAGCGGAATGATCTATTTGGGAAAGACACTGCACAGTGCCGGCGCAAATAAGACCGAAAACGAACCTCGATTCGGGATGCACCTTTCATACGTGCTTGGTTGGCTTACCCCAGAAGAGGCCGGCTGCCTCGGTGTCACCGAAGATCGCGCAAAAACACTTACGAAGCAACAGCAGCAACTGCTTGGCTATCGCTGCTACGACGCATCAGATCTCAATGGCGGCCGTCTCTGGACCGTCGATTACGAAGACGTACCGGTAGGTCTCCAATGGTAAATGACAACAGCAGCATCCAAGGGTTACGCCAGAGTTTTACTCGCGATGAATATGTCTCGCCCGCCGTATTTGCACACGAAATGGATGAAATCTTTTCTAAGCGTTGGAACTTTGTCGGTCGCGCAGATCAACTCGCCCACATAGGTGATCGCTTAGTTGTTGAAGTCGGAACCGAGAGCATTCTGATTGTGCGCAATCGCGAAGGCGAACTGCGCGCCTATTACAACGTTTGTCAGCACCGTGGTTCGCAGCTGTGCGACAAGAGTGGCAGCGGGTTTGGCGCAGCAATTACTTGCCCATACCACTCGTGGAGTTACTCGCTTGAAGGCAAACTTGTCAGTGCAATCCACCACGACAAAGAATCATTTGATCGAGAAAGCATCTCGCTTTCACCGGTCCGTGTAGATGAGTGGCAGGGCAACATGTTCGTTTGCCTCAACAATGACGAAGAGTCACTACAAGACTGGCTCGAAGACTTATACAGCCAGCCATTTGATTTGAATAAATTTGAGATCGGCAAGCTCAAAGTTGCCTACACCACAGTTGATGAAGCAAAAGCCAACTGGAAAGTGCTCGTCGAAAACTATTGCGAGTGTCTGCACTGCTCGGTGGTGCACCCCGAGTTTTGCGAGATCGTCCCCGTGTACGGCAAAGGCTTCAACTACCAAACAGACCGCTTCGATAAAGGCGTGAGCCTTGCCCCTGGCATGACCGCCGTGTCCTTTGCCCAAAACCAAGATCTTCCACTCATTGCAAGCATGGACGACATGGACGACTACTCAGTATTTGGCGCCTATGTCTATCCCAATATGCTGATTGACATCAACCCAACGTTGGTTGCACTGACCACATACATTCCGCGGTCGCCGACTCACACAACCATCATCACCAACTACCTCTTCCCTGCCGAAGTTGTTGACAATCCACCAGTCGATCTCATGCCGACAATTGAATTCAATGACCTCGTCAACCATCAAGACATCGACGTTTCAGAGCGCGTGCAGCGTGGTGTTGCATCCAAGTCATTTGTTCGGGCTTATCACTCGGATATGGAAAAGTATGCACAACGTTTTGTCAAGCAGTACCGCCAAGACATAACTAATCAATAGTTGCCTTTAGTTGAAACTACCGACCTCAAACTCGACAGATTGCTGATCGCTCATCGACGCCACGGTTTTTCCAAGCCGTGCAAGGTTCTCAAGAAATACATCGCCATGTTCGCGAGTGTGAGCAACTGAGAGCGTCAGTGATTCACTCTTACCCCATGGTGCCAAAAATACGCCGCCATTAAATTGCATCAAGTAGTGCAGGTGCATTGCGCCAGTATTTACTTCAAGGAAGTCGCGATAATTTACGGCTGGCTCATTGCTGTACACAACCGAGACTTTGAACCCAAACTGATATCCGTGAGCCTCTTGCCCGTATCCGTGCAATGTTGAGAGTGAATGCTCAAGAATGTATGCACCAACATCGTTGGCTTTGGCGTACGCATCGGGCGTCAATACTTCGGTAAGCACTGCGCGTGCTGCGGCCATCGTGAGAGGGTTGCCGTTAAAAGTTCCCACTTGGCTGTATCGACCATCGGTAATTGCAGACATCACTTCTGTTGTTCCACCAACCGCACCACATGGCAATCCTCCACCTAGCGCTTTTGCAAGACAAATGATGTCTGGCGTAACGCCATACATAGCCGTCACTCCACCAGGGTGAACTACCAACCCGGTTTTCACTTCATCAAATGTCAGTAATGCCCCGTGGCGATGCACGATGCTCTTGATGCCTTCGAGATAACCGGGCTGCGGCACGATGATTCCTGCACCCATCAAGATCGGCTCCAAAATCATTCCAGCAATTTGCCCAGGATTTTCGGTAAACACTCGCTCAAGTGCATCCAGATCATTAAGTGGCACGATGCGTACGCAATCTGCAATTGCTTGCGGGATACCTGCACCCGGAGTGCGCCATGGATTATCTGCAGGCCCGAGTTCTTTTGCCGAACGGAAGATTGAAATAGCAACGGAGTCGTGATGGCCGTTGTATGAGCCCTCAACCTTCACAATCAAATCGCGGCCAGTAACCGTACGCATGAGATGCACAGCGTCCATCGTTGCTTCGGTACCTGAGTTGCAAAAACGCCACTGAGGTAGGCCAAACCGGCGCGCCAATTCTTCAGCAACCACAATCGAGTCCGGAGTTGGCTGGGCGAAGTGTGTGCCCTTCGTGACTCTGTCTTGTACTGCACGCACGATGGCTGGGTTGGCGTGCCCGACGATGTTGGCGCCATAACCTGCGTGGAAGTCGATGTACTTGTTGCCATCCACGTCCCACACATGGGCTCCTTCGCCGTGACTCACCCATACTGGCACTGGACGCGAACTTGCCCAACTGGAGGTCACTCCACCAGGAATGCTCAGCGAGGCTCGCTCGTGGAGCTCTTGCGACTGTGGAACTCGGCTCAAGAACAGTGTCTCTTCAGTTCTGATTACTTTGTCAAGTGCGCTCATAGTGACTAAGTTACACCTCATGCTTAGACGCGACTTCCTCAGGAACCTAGTTATCACCACCGGCGGCCTCGTTGTCGCACCATCAATTCTGAGCGCGTGTGGCACAAATGCCACGCAATCTGGAGAATTAGTGATTGGAACGCCCTCAGCTCCGGTGACGCTGCCACAGTCTGGAGAGGCAATTGCTGATGGCCTTGCAGAAGAGAGTGGCACAATCGAGATTCTCAACTGGGCTGACTACACCAATCCCGAGGTAATCGCCGATTTTGAAAAAGCATTTGGCGTAACTGTAAAACAGAGTATTTATGACAACGAGGACGCCGCAATTGCAAAACTGCGCAACGGCACCTTAAAACCCGACTTGATTATTGGCATGACCGACACAGCACTTGCTCGTTTGGTGGCAGCCAATTTATTGCAACCACTAAACAAGACATACATTGAAAACTTCGGCAATTTACTTACTGGCTTGCAAGACCCTTACTACGACGGCGGCTCACAGTACACCGTTGCTCAATTTATTTACGGAAATGGAATTGGATACCGAACAGACAAGATTGACTCGGCCGACTTGATCTCACAGGGTTACGACAGCATGTGGAACCCCGCATACAAAGGACGCCTCGCCGTTCCAGATTCGTACCGTGACACAATCAGCCTCGCACTGTTTCAAGCCGGCATCACTGATGTCAATTCCACCGACGCAGCAACTATTACTGCCGCGCAAGAAAATCTCATTCGCCTTCGCAACGCGACTCAGCCAAAAGTTGATATTTTGTCGTACCAAGAAATTCCTGCTGGTAATCGCGACATTGCCTACATGTGGTCTGGCGACATCCTGATTGCACCATGGAACCTGCCAGAGGGAACATCAACTGATGTACTTGGCTTCTGGTATCCAGAACAAACCATCACGGCAAACGATTTCTTGTGCATTCCAAAGGAATCAAAAGCACCAGTGCTCGCGCATCGTTTCATTAACTATTTGCTCGACAACGACGTGGCGCTCAAGAATCAGTCATACGTTGGATACCAGCCAGCACTTACCGCTGTCACTGCAGAAGCTCTTATCTCGAGTGGTGCAATACCCGAATCACTAGTTGATGCAGTCGTAGACGCCGAACGTTATGCATCCGGCCAACGCCTCGTCAGCCTGAGCCCCGAAACAGACGCGTTGTGGAACGACGTCTGGGCCACTTTCACCGCTGGCTGATCGGTGCGTCACAACACTCGCATTTGGAATGGTCTTGCAGCACCTGGTGCAGCATGGCTCTTGGCATTTTTCGCAGTTCCTTTTTATGCCGTTGCGTGCGTGGCCTTCGGTTCAATTGACCCAGTTTTTCGTGATGCGATCCCTCAATGGAATCCACTGCAATGGGACTTCGCGCAAGCACAAGACGTCCTCGCAAGCGCACTAAGCGGCCCCTTGCGAGGCGTGTTTATTCGCACTTTCGTATTTGTTATCGCGGCAATGATGATCTGCTTCCTCATCGGATTTCCTGTTGCATATTTTCTTGCACGACATGCAGGCAAGCGCCGCTTGTTACTGCTCACACTGATCATCATGCCGTTTTGGGTCAACTATCTCATGCGCATGTTGTCGTGGGTCAACCTCTTAAGCCCAAGTGGTTTGTTTAGTCGCCTCATGAGCAACTTTGGCATCAACTACAACTGGCTTGACGGCTCTCCAATTACTGTCGTCCTTGGTCTTGTGTATGGATACGTTCCATTCCTTATTTTGCCCCTGTACGCAACGCTTGAGCGTTTGGACTGGCGACTTGTTGAAGCTGCACGAGATTTGGGAGCATCATCACGGCAAGCGTTTCGCCTAGTCACAGTTCCAATGGCAAAAGCGGGTGTTGCCGCCGCCGCGATCCTGATTGCGCTTCCGATGTTCGGCGACTATTACACCAATGACCTACTTTCTCGCTCACCTAAAACAGAGATGCTCGGCAATCAGATCGACTTCTACATCAACAACAGCAGCCAACCGCAGCGCGGTGCAATTTTGGTGATGATGCTTTCCGTGCTGCTACTCATTGCATTGTCGTGGTATTTGCGAAGCACCGCACGAGTGGGTAAGGAACAAGTGCGATGAGCACAATTACCCCACGTCGAATTCAGGCTTTGCCTATTCTTGCTTGGGGCTACATCGCGTGGAGTTTGGTACCCGTACTCATCGCTATTGCCTATTCATTCAACGATGGTCGCAGTCGCACCATGTGGCAGGGTTTTTCATTTCGCTGGTGGTTTGGCGATCCAAACGCCTCGGTTTTTCGCGATGAGTCAATGCGCCAAGCAATTGTTAACTCACTCGTACTTGCCACCGCAACAATGCTGATTGTCGCCCCACTTGGTATTGCACTCGCAATCGGTTCGCACCGCATGCGCGGAAAACTTTCCTCTGGCGTGCAAGGCCTCACGTCCATTCCCCTGATTACGCCAGAGATCGTTGTTGGTGCAGCACTTCTACTCACCATCACTCGCCTTTTCAGCGGCATACCTCTTGGATTTCCAGCTCAGTTGCTCGGCAACATCACCTTCTCTGTTTCGGCAGTTGTTGTGATCGTACGTGCACGCTTGGTTTCCATCGGCTCTGGCTTCGAAGAAGCTGCTCGCGATCTTGGTGCTACGCGAATGCAAGCCTTGCGCTATGTCTTGATGCCAATGTTGTGGCCGTCAGTAATGGCCAGCCTCGTCGTCGTATTTGCCACCGTTATTGACGACTTCGTGATCACGAGTTTCCTTTCTGCGGGTGTTGATTCAGAAACCGTTCCTCTGCGTATTTACTCATCAGTTCGCGGTGGCGCAACACCTGCACTCAATGCGCTGGCAACATTGTTGGTAGCCACCACATTTACCGCACTCACCGTTGCACTCTTCGCACTTTCGCATTGGCGCAAGCGACATGGAGAACCAGGCGGCATCAGAGCAGCACTTGCCGACATCACCCGGATGGGCGAATAACTAGTTCAGCGGCAAAACACGTAATGCGTCTGGCATTACATCAATATTGGTTGTCGTATCTTCCTGCAAATTGCGGGAAGATTCATCGTTAGGAATTTCGGCGACAAGTTTGATTCCAGCAACATCGAGCGACACGCGCAGCGATGAGCCAGCAAAGATAACCCGCTCAATAGTGGCCTGCTGCGAGCCAGTGCCAACATGAATTCGCTCAGGACGGATCATGATCATCCCATCGCCTAGAGGCGCACTGGTAGGTGCTGCAAACTTCACCCCACTGATCATGGCAACTCCGCTTGACACCACAGTTCCTGCCAATAAATTGGCGGCACCAACAAATTTGGCGACATCAATTGTTGCTGGCTTTTCGTAGATCTCGCGTGGTGCACCAACCTGAATCAACTTGCCGTCGCGCATCACACCAATGCGGTCACTCATAGTGAACGCTTCATGTTGGTCATGAGTGACATAGATAAACGTGATACCAATTTGACGCTGCAACGACGCCAACTCCACCTGCAATCGTGCTCGCAACTGTGCGTCAAGCGCGCCAAGTGGCTCGTCTAGCAACAGCACACTTGGTTCAAGCACTAATGCTCGCGCCAATGCAACACGTTGCTGCTCGCCACCAGACAATTGAGGAACACGGCGTTCGCTAAACGAGGCAAGCGAAACCAACTCGAGCGCTTGCATCACTCGTTCTTTTTCTGGCTTTGGTGAAACACTTCCTTTTTTCTCAAACTTCAGACCAAACGCAACATTGTCAAACACATTGAGATGTGGAAATAACGCATAGTTCTGAAACACCGTGTTCAGTGGTCGAACCTCAGGCTCATCAAACGTGACATCGCGGTCATCGATCAATATCTGGCCGCCATCTGGTCGCTCAAAGCCGCCAATCATTCGCAGAGTTGTGGTCTTGCCACATCCCGATGGTCCAAGCAGCGAAAAGAACTCGCCCGCACGAATCTCAAGTGAAACGTCATTGACGACAACGCGCTCGCCGTACGACTTATTAAGTCCGCGAAGTGTGACAGACCCATCCAACACCTGTGGCTCCATAGTCCCCCGACCCTATTCTTTTTGTGGAGCTAAGGGGAATTGAACCCCTGACCTCTTGCATGCCATGCAAGCGCTCTACCAATTGAGCTATAGCCCCAGGGTCTCCCCTGAATTTCGCGCCAACCCG
>JBIIWI010000026.1:0-17231 GCA_044339005.1 Ilumatobacteraceae bacterium | reverse complement strand
GGCCACATTGCCGACCTTCCAAGTAAGGGTCTCTCTGTAGACGTCGACAACGGATTTAAACCGACGTATGAATTGACCGAGCGCGGCAGCACCATTATTAAGGAACTAAAAAGCGTTCTCAAGACGGCGAGCGCCCTCTATCTTGCAACCGACGAAGACCGCGAGGGTGAGGCAATTGCCGCCCACTTATTTGAGTACCTCAAGCCAAAAAACATCGAGACTAAGCGCATGGTGTTTCATGAAATCACCAAAGCTGCGATTGATGCAGCAATTGCAAATCCACGAGACATCGATTACAAACTTGTTGACGCAGCAGAAGCGCGCCGTATTCTCGATCGCTTATACGGATATTCGGTGTCACCAATATTGTGGCGCAAAGTAAACCGCGGTTTATCTGCAGGTCGCGTGCAAAGTCCATCCATTCGCTTGGTGGTCGAGCGCGAGCAAGAACGTATGGCCCACATCTCGGCTGCGTACTGGGATCTCGAAGCAGTCACAGCGACAACACCGCAATTCACTGCAACGCTGCAATCAGTTGATGGGGTACGTATTGCCACAGGTAAAGATTTCAACGAAAAGGGCATCGCCAAAGAAGCTGTAGTCGTTATTAATGAAGCGCGGGCCCAAGAGCTTTCGGCAGGCCTACAAGGTGCCACTCTCGAAGTACGCAGCGTAGAAGAAAAACCATACCGCAAGTCGCCAAAGGCTCCATTTATGACGAGCACTTTGCAGCAAGAGGGTGGCAACAAGTTGCGCATCACCGCAAGCGAAGTAATGCGCGTTGCCCAAGGTTTGTACGAAGCCGGTTACATCACGTACATGCGTACCGACGCGGTCACTCTTGGTGCCGAAGCACTACATGAAGTGCGCACTGCAATCGCAACAACTTACGGCGAAGAGTTTTTGTCTGCCACAACTCGCGAATACAAATCAAAGGTAAAAAATGCCCAAGAGGCTCACGAAGCAATTCGTCCGGCGTTGCCATTACGCCGCCCGGAAGAACTTGCGCCGGAGTTGCGTGCCAACGAACTTGCGCTCTACCGATTGATCTGGCAGCGCACGCTTGCATCGCAAATGAACGACACGTTGGGCACCACGCTCACCCTTCGTTTGGGTGCAACCACTCCTGGCACTAGCCCAGCTAACTGCGAGTTCTCTGCGAGCGGAACCACCATCACGTTCGCTGGTTATCGCCAGGCATACCAAGAAGTTGTTGAAGAGTCAGCTGATGATGCTGAAGAAAAAGAAGCGTTGTTGCCTGTGCTCAAAGTTGGAGATGGTGTTGCGGTAGAAACCATCAACGCACTTGGTCACAACACATCGCCACCATCGCGTTTTACCGAACCAACGTTGGTCAAGAAACTCGAAGAGCTCGGCATTGGCCGTCCGTCAACATATGCGTCGATTCTTGGCACGATCATTAACCGCGGTTATGTGTGGAAGAAGGGTCAGGCACTCGTTCCGTCATGGACAGCGTTTGCTGTGGTCAAGTTGATGACCAACTATTTCACCACGCTTGTTGACTACACATTTACGGCAACGGTCGAAGAAGAGTTGGACGAAATCGCCGAAGGCAAGCGTGTGCGCGATGCATGGCTTGCAGAGTTTTATTTTGGCAATGGCAAAGAACTGCCTGGACTCAAGCCACTGGTCGAGCACAACATCGAAAATATTGATGCCGCAACGCTCAATGCCTTTCATGTTGGCCTGCACCCAGTGAGTGGCGACATGATTGAGGCTCGCCCGGGCAAATTTGGTCCTTATATAAGGTGTGGCGAGCAAACCGCCGGTATCCCAGACAGCATGGCCCCCGACGAACTCACTGTAGAAACAGCAATCGAAATATTGGCCCGACCAAAATTTGAAGAGCCGATTGGCGAAAAAGATGGTCTGCCTGTTTACAAAAAGACGGGCAAATACGGTCCGTATGTCATGTGGGGAACGCTTGACACTCCTCCACCGGGCATGGAAAAAGCAAAGATGGTTTCATTGTTTAAAGACATGACCATTGAGGCGCTCACGATTGATGATGCGCTTCTGTTGTTGTCATTGCCGCGCACTGTTGGCTTCGACCCTGCAGATGGCGAGATCATCACTGCACAAAACGGTCGCTATGGCCCATACATCAATAAAGGCAAAGAGAGCCGCACACTCGATACCGAGCAAGAGTTGTTTACGTTCACACTCGAGCAGTCGCTTGCAAAACTTGCTGAGCCCCGTGTGTATGGCCGACGTGGACCAGCAAAGCCACCGTTGCGTGAGTTTGGCGTCGACCCAGTGAGCGGCAAACCAGTACTTGCAAAAGAAGGCAAGTTTGGTGTGTACGTCACTGACGGAGAAACGAATGCAAGTCTTACTCGTGGTGACCGTTTGGAATATGTGACGCCAGAGCGAGCATTCGAGTTGTTGGCTGTGCGTCGCGATGCAGACCCATCACTCAAGCGCAAGAAGGCTGCCAAGCCAACTAAAAAGGCTGCGGCGAAGAAGGTCGCAAAAGCTCCTGCAAAAGCAGCGAAGAAAGTTGCTAAAAAATCTGTAGCGAAAACAGCCAAGAAAGTCGCCAAGAAAAAAGCCTCATGACAACTGGCCACTACATCGCCTTTGAAGGCCTTGAGGGCTGCGGAAAATCTACGCACGTAACGCGTCTTGCCGAAGCATTGGGTGGCATCGCAACTCGCGAACCTGGTGGCACAGCAATTGGTGCATCGCTTCGTGCAGCAATGCTGGATGCGTCCAACACCATGCTCTCGCCACGTGCTGAAGCACTCATGATGTCGGCCGATCGTGCGCAACACCTTGACGAACTCGTGTTACCTACGTTGCGTGCTGGCAAACATGTGGTCAGTGATCGCAGTGCATTTTCATCACTCGCTTATCAGGGTTACGGGCGCATGCTCGATATTGATGAACTGAAGCGTTTTAATAACTGGGCAATTGCTGGCAACTGGCCGGACTTGGTGGTGTTTATTGATGTACCGCTCGAACAATTGCTCGAGCGCTTAAAAAAGCGAGAGCTCGATCGTTTCGAGCGCGAAGACCGTGCCTTTTTCGAACGTATTTTCACTGGCTTTCACGCGATGGCGGCAGCCGACCCAGCTCGTTGGCTCATCGTTGACGGCACGCCTCCAAAAGATGAACTCGCTGCGACCATCCTCACCCAGGTTTGCGAGCGCCTCAAGATCACATTGTCATGAGTGCGGCAACTGATACTGCATCAAACGTGTGGCAGACCGTTGTTGGTCAGACACATGCCGTGCAACAGTTGCAGCAACTTGCTTCGCAATCGGTGCACGCTTATTTATTCGTAGGACCAGAGGGTTGCGGCAAGGAAGAAGCTGCCCGTGCGTTTTCCACATTGCTCATCACGGGTTCGGATGATGCGACTACCCGTGAAGCAAAGTTAATTGCACGCAGTGCATATTCCGATGTAGTTGAAGTGCTTCGCGAAGGTGCAGCGGTTGACAAAGACGAAGCCGACAATATTGTCCGTCTGTCATCAACAACGCCCACCGAAAGCAAAATCAAGATCGTGATCATTCACGAGTTGCACCTCATGCGTGACTCGGCTGCAGTGAGATTGCTAAAGACGATTGAAGAACCACCAGAACGAATGATTTTTATTCTGCTAGCCGACCAACTTGTGCCAGCACTTGCGACTATCAATTCACGTTGTGTTGTAGTCAATTTTGTGCGTCCCGACGACGTACAAATTGTGGCAGCACTTATCTCCGAAGGCATCAAGCCCGATCTTGCCGCCTCAGTCGCACGCGCAGCATCGGGCAATCTCGGTCGAGCTCGCCATCTTGCGACCGACAAGTTTTTGGTCAAGCGCCAAGAAGCATTTGCATCAATCCCGTCTCGCCTCGATGGCACTGGTGCTCAAGTTGCTGCTCTTGTTGACGAGTTATTCGAACACATTGACGAAGCTGCTGCGCCGTTGCTCAAAGCTCAAGTAGACGAACTATCAACCCTCGAAGAGCGTGTCGCACTCACAGGCGAGCGCGGCAGCGGACGCAAAGCATTGCAAGACCGCCACAAGCGTCAGTTGCGTAAGTTCAAGACCGATGAATTACGAAGTGGTCTTGCCACTGTCGCCGGTGCATATCACGCGCTCATCGTCTCGCAGCCAACTCCATCAAATTCCGATATCTACATTCAGGCAATTGAACGCATTCATAAGGCAATGGGTGTACTTGGTCTCAATGTCAATGAAGAGTTGGTACTGCAATCACTCTTCTTGCAGTGCCCTTCGCTCATGCAATTGCCGCATATCGCACCAGTAAACTGACCTGCTTATTAGTTAAATACCCGCCCAGGTAGCTCAGGGGTAGAGCAACGCACTCGTAATGCGTAGGTCGTGAGTTCGATTCTCATCTTGGGCTCAACCGTGAACTGCGGCGTGATTTGATGATCACCGCTAAAACCAAAAGCACCTGTAACCATGTGCAAACCGCACTAATCCACATACGACTATCCGGCCTTATGTTTAGCTCGATCTTGTCACCTGCCATCATGTCTGCATCTGGCTCTATCACCAGAAGGCCATGATGCGATTTCACATTCAAGCTTTTGCCATCGCGTAGACGCGTTGCAACAATTGTTTTATCAAAATCAAGTGGCACGACTGCACCCGCTACTTGGAATGAATCCTTCCATTCGTAATGCGCTAGGCATCCGGTAATACAAAATTGAAATATAGGATTTATTGAATCACCGATTTGTTTAGTAATTCCTAGTTTTTTGATACAGCCGCTGGAAGAAAGTAATGGGCAATATGCATCACTCGGGGTTGCATCTACGCCCGAAATGTAATACGAAGAAAATCGTTTGATCTCATATAACCACACCGACTTATCCTTTGGCCAGCCAGGCGGTGATGGCAATAAATTGCGCGCGATTGCAGTTGAACCAAAAACATTCTCGTACTGCTGTCTACATTCATCATTGGATACCAATACCCATTGGACCGAAAGCAACTCCATTTCCTCAGGCTTGCATCCATATCGAGTGTCGATGATGTTGTAGAAGCGTCTTGGGGATCCGAATTGGTTTTCGGCAAGTGTGAACGACGATCGCATTTTTGGCCAACCGTTTATCGTTGATACGCCCATATCTGTAAATTGTGGCAATTTGTTATAACCAAACCATGACGAACCACGAAAAAGCATCGAGTGCTCAACATAAAGTCGATCCCCAGGTTCTACTCCATATGAATTCAGAATTGATTTCCATTCAACAGATGATGATTTTAGGGCTTGTTGCACAACCCCGTTCATCGCATCAGTCGGCGATTGTTGCATCCGAATCTGAACAATTGCCGGTATGTACAGCGCAGAACATACGAGTGTGAAGACGCAGAGTAAACGGAGTGCCAAATTTCGAAATGATGAATTTGTTGAGACATTCTCCTTCGCAGAACCCAGTGCAACTACTGTCAGCATGACCGAGAGAACCACCATCGGATCTTTGAATTGCCACAACGTGCCCGGTCGAAAGTTTGCAATTACATCTGGGAAGTACGACTGGATGAGACTTAAAAATATTGAAATCAAAATTGCTCGCGTGACAGTTTTCATCACTTTGCTTTGCCTATTCGAAAAAAGAACAATCACAGAAACCAATATTCCGCTGGTTCCCAAATAACCCTGCCAAGCTCCCGTTACTGTTACCGATTTACTTAATGACAACATCGACACAATCGGCCAAATGGTTGCCGAAACGAACTGAATAACTAAATGTCGTAAACCCAAGTAGGCGGATCCAATGCTGTACCAACCCCCATATACGACTCGTGGGAATGGTTGCTTTGCAGACTCGAGAGCAACGTCAAGAACCATCGGCAACAGTGTCGCAAGCGACAATATGGAAAGCATTATTAGTTGGGATGCATCGTCCCTAGTAATACGGTGTTGCAACACCGAGAACGAGGCGAGCACAAGCAAAATGAGAAAATAGTTTGGAAGATTGCCAGGATGTCCAAGTAACAGTAAGACAATACCAATTGCAAAACCAATCGGAATCCGTCTGAGTTGGAATGGTCTAACCGTATTTTTGTTGTACCAAGACTTATCCAAAAGTGTGACAATCAGAATTACTCCACCAAAATACTGAACAGCCTGCGTAGGCCAATCTGTCACGAAAAGATAAACACTTGCTGGCCCGATAAGCGCCAAATTAGTTGCAACCAACAACCATGTTCGCTGCCGTTGCCGATACTTTTCCAGCCAACCGTTAATTACCTCTGTTGAAAAATAAAGTGCTGCGACTGTTGCGAGTGCCACCATAACGAATTGGCTGAATTCAGCAGTGAACCCATGCCTCAAAAATGCAAATGGAGAATGGCTCAGACCATACAAAAGTGGCAACCGGTACCCAAGACCGATCGACGTATCGTAAATAGGTACGAGCATCAAGACTGACTTACCAATTCGTGGTGCAAAAGAAAATATCTTTGTGGGGTCAGAAACCGCACCTAGGGAAAACAGGCCATTGAACTGCTCTTCAATATCATCCGTCCCGACTAGACCCCATAGAAAAAGTATGAAAAGCACACTGGCTGACGTTGCGATAATTACACCTCGCATAGAGTGCTTCAGCCAATGCCGGAATCCAGCAAGATCAGACGAGCCGTTCTCGTTAAATTCGACGGGCTCCATTTGATTAATCAGAATAGTCGTTTAAGTGAGCACTGCTAATCCGCCACTTAATTCTTGCAATCGCTCTTGGCCGACATTGGGTTACTGTATTGCAAGTTGGATTTATAACCGTCATATTTCAGAAGGAGATCAAAAGTCATTTTGCTGCACCGACGAATCTTGGTCCCGGCTGGTGCAGCCCTGGCACTTCTGATAACACTGAGCGGTTGGGCTTTCAGTTCACCAAAAACAGCTGACACCGATGCCAACTACCACATTGCAAGTATTTGGTGTGGTTGGGGTGAGTCGAAAGGGATGTGTGAACACATCCCACAACGAGTCGGAGTAGAAGATCGAGAAGTACTTATTCCGGTGATCACTCCATCAGAGTCATCTGAAAACGGTTTGCAGGTTAAACGTGCCGCTCTTCCAGCTCAACAAAATTTGTATTACCGGTTAATGCGGGTGTTCGCATCAGAGGACACCACCCGCAGCATCCTCGTAATGCGTCTATTTAATTCCGTACTTGCAAGCGTTGTATTTTTCTTCCTGCTCTACGTAACTCGATCGAGAGTACGACTTGCTGTGGTTGGATCATGGACATTTACTATCGTTCCTGTACTTATCAGCACTCTTCCTCAACTCAATCCTCGCTCATGGGCGTTTCTCGGTGTTATGAGTTCTTGGGCTTTTCTACATTCTGGACTTTCCACCGAAGATAACGATGGAGATCGAAGAAGACTGTCCTATATCTTTTTTGGTTTCACATTTTTGCTGGCAGTTTGCACCAGATGGGATGCGACGCTGTTCGTCACTTTTACATCCAGCGTGATCGTTCTAGGGCATCTTTTCAAAAAACAGTTACTGCGATGGAAACATTTTTTTCTTGTTTCCATTATTTCAATAACTGGCTACTTTGCGGCAATCACGTTTTCATCGCGAAGTGCTTACTTCTTGAAAGTCGAGTTTCCTCCTCTTTATTCAAAACAGCAGTTTTTCTTGTTTATGTTTGTACATATTCCAGAAAACATATTCAACGCAGTCGGTCTGGGTTATCGACAAGACGATCTTGGTCCAGGATTAATTGGGATCATCGGTACGTCGCTATTAGTGGTTTTCGTCGTTATGACAATGCGCAATTCGTCAAAAGTTCAAACTTCCATTTTGGTTTTATACGCACTTCTCATTTTTTTTGCAATGTTTAACGTTCTCGATTTTGGACTGCAACCACCGCCCGGTATCTACATCGCGGCACTGCTTACAGCGCTATTAGGAACCATCACGCTATTTTCTTCGCAGAATGATTTTTTGATGTCCACGTTTACGCAAAGAGCAACGATTATTAGCGTGCTCTCGTTTTCACATCTGTTATCGCTCTACGCAAAATTTGAAAGTTCAGTTCGTGAAGGTGTCTATACGGGAACCTATGAAAAGCTTTCATTAAATGGTGGGTGGTGGTGGAATACCCCAATTAGCCCAAATTTCGTGTTCGCAATTAGTGGTTTGTCTTTCGTTCTTTGGCTCATCATGTCCTGGATGACGATAGAACAATCAATTACTAATCCTGCTTTAGTCGCACATTCACATTCATAATCCCATAGCAAAAAAGTCGTCCGTCTGTTGCAGCTTCATCAAAAGTTGATGCGTACCGGCAACCTAAGGTATTTCTCACATGGATAAATTCATTTGAAGATACCTCTATGGTAAAAACTTCTGGTTGAGCAGCCGTGACCACGACTGTTTTAAGAGTTGAACTGTTTGCAATCTGCAAAATTGCTGGCGGTGCATTTGATTCATACGGTGCATAGAACGTGAACTCAACTTCGTATCTTTGGGTCGTTTTTTGACTCGTGGCTACTCGAAGATCGAGCTGTTCACCGCCCAACACCCACCCCATTTTTATATCTTCGTAATATTTGTAATAAGAAGGTTTGTAATCCTTGGTGTAGTTAGTAATGAGGGAATGAAGTTCTTCTCGAACGTTGTCCCATTTGAGAATGTAGGTTCCCTCCGTTGACGGTGCAATCTGTTCTGGGGAATACTCCACCCGATAGAGCGCGAGCGGATAATCACCGCCCGACCAGGCCGTCTCAACAAACATCCCACCGACAAGAGATAACTGAATCGTGCCGTGCTGCCCCCAACGATGAAAAATCTGTCCCGTATCGGCCGTCTTTCCCGGAACCAAGATATGCGTAATGCCACGGCTATGGAGATACCTTCCGAATTCCAATTCACCTAATGAGGCATACGACAAAACTTCTTCGTAGCCGCGCTCCACGGTGTCAACTCTGCGACTAGGAAAGCGATCATTAAGAATATTTCTGAGATAGTGATTAATTGGTATCTCGTAATAGTCGTCCCACGAGGCAATCATCAAAACCTTCGCATTCGAAGTTGCTTCTAACTGCTTGTAAATTGCAGAATACTGAGCGTTATTTTTTGAACCAGATGACAACCCAATTGGGTCAATCATCACCAGTACAAGAAATACCGGTACGAGCAGTGCCAACAACTGCTTTGATCGAATTTTTTGAAGCATAAAACTGTGTGTAAGGCTAGTTGAGCTTCGACTGTGTTCTAAACTCATTCAGTATGTCGCTTCCCGTCAGATCAAACTAAAGCGAGTTCTGCATTGACGACCGACCCAGCATCTCACTCCAAAATTCAACCAGAGATTCAGTTCTTACGAGCAGTTGCTGTCTTGCTCGTAATTCTTTCCCACTCAAAGCTTTCTTTGTGGTCTGGAGGATTTGTTGGAGTAGATATGTTCTTCGTCGTCTCAGGCTATGTAATCGGTCTCTCACTCATCAACGAACGTCTGAGAACAAATACCAACTCGCTTAAGTTGTTCTTTCAACGACGTTTCTTCCGTATTTTTCCGCCACTCGCAGTTGTAATCGTTGGTTCATCTTTCTATGCCTA
Source organism: Ilumatobacteraceae bacterium (assembly GCA_044339005.1). Taxonomy (GTDB): domain Bacteria; phylum Actinomycetota; class Acidimicrobiia; order Acidimicrobiales; family Ilumatobacteraceae; genus UBA3006. The sequence goes on along the minus strand of JBIIWI010000026.1, from coordinate 7,671 downwards.
CTTGATTCTGAGTTTTGATAAATCGCAGGATTACTTTGTACAGCAGGCTCGAGCAGCACTTTTTAGTTACTCAAATTTCTTTTTCATTTTTCACAAAATGGATTACTTCCTTCAAAATGGAAACTCTATTTTTTTTCTGCATACATGGTCACTCGGCATTGAAGAACAGTTTTACTTATTCATCCCATTGCTAATTTGGTTAATGAGTAAATTTCTTCGACGACAAGAACATTCTGCTCAATTTCGGGTCTGGAATCAGATCCTCACGGCACTTGTAGCAGCTTCGTTTTTGTCTACTTTGATTCTTAAGTTCAATATTATTGACATTGGTACTACAGAATTTCGTCAACTATTCGTCTTTTATTCGCCTATCACGAGGTCATGGGAGTTCTTGATCGGAATTCTTGTAGCACTGCAATGGCAACGAAAACAGGAACGTATCCAAGAGCCAATAGCGAAGCAGAAGCGATTCATATATTTGGCAGCTCTATTCATTATGCAGGCCGGAATTCTGCTCTTTTCCCATCGTGACATGCTGTCGCAATTTGCATCAAGCTCTGCCACTGCCGTTGTCACAGCAATTTTCATTTTTTTACTACCACGTCTCGCGATTCAGAAAAACCGATTTGTCAACTATCCCGTGGTTCAGCTTCTTGGTAATGCCTCTTATTCCATTTATCTTTGGCATTGGATCGCCGTATCGATAGGTGAGGATTTGTTTCATCCCCCGAGTGCCTACCAGACCCTATTTCTCTTGACTTTGTCTTTTGTCCCAGCGTTACTTTCCTATCAATTTGTTGAAAAACCATTTAGGCGAGTCCGGGATTTAAGGGGCTCAACAAAGTTGGCCATTGGACTGGGACTTGTTTGCATCCCATTCATCATACTGAGTGCATTATTGGTCACTGCTCGTAGCGAAAGGCGTGATTACGGAAATGTCTATGCATCTTCAGTGTTGGACGGCTGCGACTTTTTGAATGAGATTTGCAAGGTTGGTTCACCTCAGGCAAAGAAAAAAGTACTCGTCTTCGGAGACTCGCATGCTTACCAACTGATTCCATTACTGAAGTCATACGCAGAATCAAATGATGTCGAATTAACTACTTGCGCAAAGTTTTGTGCATCTGAAAACATTTCAAACATAGAAAATAACTCATTTGCTCCAGGCAACTTTGATCTAGTCATCACGGTGTTGTGTACAAATGCAAATATCTATACCGCTGAAGTACAGACCGACTTTGCAAAGGTCTTCGCTAAATTTGCAACTTTGCGTAATGCAAAACACCTCGTGTTTCTAGATAATCCGTTTTTAGATGAATTTGTCGCCCCACGCAGAATCAAGCGTCCAACTTTGCTACCGCTATTGCGTAGTACGCAGGAGGATCTGCGGCGAGAAGCCACCTCAAGATGGATCGCTGACTCTTCCGTAGACACTGCTTTTTACGACCCTTTTGATGCGCTATGCGATAAAGAATTCTGCTTTACCGAAGTAGACGGCAAGTCTGTTTATCTGGACAACAACCACTATTCCATGACGGGAAGCAAATTGATTGAGCCGTCTTTTGTTAAGACACTGCAATCACTACTTGGTTAGTTTCTCAGTCCCTACAACAAAACATTTCCACCACGCACGAAGTGCACGGCTGCTTCAAGTTCGGGTGACAAAAAGCGATCTGGCCCCGGGCCTGCAACCGTCTTGCGCAAACGGTCTCGCACTTCACCCGTCACTTTTGATGGCTTGAGTGGAGCGCGTAGATCAAGCGCACGTGCTGCAGTGAGCAATTCGATAGCTGCAATGCGCTGCATATTGAGCACTGATAAGCGAAGTTTGCGCGCAGCATTCCAACCCATTGACACGTGATCTTCTTGCATTGCAGAACTCGGAATCGAATCTGCGCTAGCAGGTACGGCATTGCGCTTATTTTCTGACACCAACGCGGCCTGTGTGTATTGCGCAATCATCAGACCGGAATCAACACCCGGATCATCTGCCAAAAATGGTGGCAGTCCGTTTGATCTTGCCTTATCCAACATGCGATCCGTTCGACGCTCAGACATCGAACCTAAATCGGCAACCACAATCGCCAAAAAGTCGAGCACGTAAGCAACTGGTGCACCATGAAAGTTGCCGTTTGAGCTCACACGACCATCGGGCAGAACAACCGGATTATCAATCGTTGATGCAAGTTCACGTGTTGCAACAAGTGATGCATGTGTGATCGTGTCGCGTACTGCGCCAGTTACTTGCGGAGCACACCGCAATGAATACGCATCTTGCACCTGATCATCATTCAGAACATGTGATGCAACTATTGGTGAATCCTTTAACGCGTTCAACATGTTTGCGGCACTGATTGTTTGCCCTGGGTGCGGGCGTAACGGCTCGTGCAACTCTGGATTAAAAACCGCGTCCGTACCGAGCAATGCCTCGACACTCATTGATGCAATCACATCGATCGAATCGCAAATCACTTGCATGTCAGCAATTGCCATGATCAACATGCCGAGCATGCCATCGGTTCCGTTGATGAGCGCAAGGCCTTCTTTTTCTTGCAACTCAACCGCTGTGATGCCTGCTGCCTTGAGCAACTCTGTAACTGGTCGTTGCACACCGTCAGATCCAACAGCCTCACCCTCACCCATTAATACGAGTGCGCAATGTGCGAGCGGTGCTAAGTCGCCACTGCAACCAAGCGAACCAAACTCGCGCACGACTGGAGTAATTCCGGCGTTCAATAATGCAGCCATCGTTTGGGCAATAATTGGCCGCACTCCGGTGCGACCCGACGCAAGAGTCTTCAGCCGCAACGTCATGAGCGCACGCACAACCTCGCGCTCAACTGGTGCGCCAACGCCGGCTGCATGCGAACGAATTAATGACCGTTGCAATTGCGCGCGCTGCTCAACTGATACGTATCTATTAGCAAGTGCCCCAAAACCTGTTGAAACCCCGTACACCGGTGTCGACGATGCAACGAGTGCATCTATATGACTGCGTGAAGCTGCCATTGCTGCAAGCGCACTATCGCTCAATCGAACAGCCGCGCCTTCGCGGGCAATGGCAATCACATCCGCCATTGTCATGCCGCGCTCATTGATTACGACTTCAGCCACTTGAGCCCCCTTGGACGCAATGAAATCTACCGTAGAACGAACAACGGCATGGTCGGATCACTTGGCTACGATTGAACCCATGATCGCAGTCGTATGGCACTTTTGGTTGGGTTTGATTCTTTTAATTGCTGGCGTAGGGGCCACCGTCAACGTAATTGTTGGCTATGTTGCCAAAGTCTCGTCACTCAAATACCCAAACCGTCGCCAACGCAACGCGCAAAAGTAGAGCGGTCGGGCTGATGCCTGCCGCGCTGAAGGATTTTCGCACTCATCCGCTCGTTGCTGAGTTGTTGACCAAATGCACTTTTGCTCCAAGTAACACAACCATTCATTGCGCAGTATCCGGTGGCGCTGACTCGGTAGCACTGCTCGTGTTGGCTTCAGCACACAGTGCAGATGTAACCGCATGGCATATTGATCACGGTCTGCGCGACGGATCGGCTAACGAAGCACAGTTTGTTCGCGACATCGCAACTGCGCTTGGGGCAAAGTTTGAATCGCGCACCGTAGTAGTTGAAGCAGGCAGCAATTTGGAAGCGCGAGCGCGCGAAGCACGCTTTGCAGTGTTGCCAACAGACGTAGTGACGGGTCATACCGCCGATGACCAAGCAGAAACCGTACTTGTCAACTTGTTACGCGGCGCCGGCATGCGCGGATTGTCGGGCATGCAAGGCGGCCCATCACACCCGATCTTGCAGCTGCGCCGCAGCGACACGGTTGCGTTATGTGATGCGCTCGGCATCTCGGTGTTTCACGACCCAAGTAACGACGACGAAAGATTTCAACGCAATCGCATTAGACACGAAGTGTTACCCCTCTTGCAGTCGATCTCGCAGCGCGATGTGGTGTCAGTGATTGCGCGTCAATCAGAACTTGTGCGCGACGACGATGCATTATTGGATGAACTTGCGAGTGCAATCGACCCAACCGATGCCAAAGCAATCGCCGCAGCTCCCCAGGCACTCGCCCGCCGTGCATTGCGCATGTGGCTCGCTCACCCTTACCCGCCCGATTTGGCCACGGTCGAACGAGTGCTCTGCGTGGCCCGAGGCGAAACTCCCGGATGCGATATCGGTGGTGGCCGTCAGGTGAAGCGCAGCCAGCAACGCCTCAAAATTATTGCTCTTTTCTAAACATCACCCATTTTCAATGGTGTATCGTCTCGCGGTGATGTTGAATATCGCGCACACGCGCCAGAGTCGGAGTTAGCAAATGCCCCCAAAGTTACGAGGAAAGTGGGCGCTCGGGATCACCCCGCGCAATCTCACATGGATTATTAAAGACAAGCTCGCTATTTGTGAGCGACCCGGTGGATACGGCATCAACCACCGTCGAGTTCGCCGCCAAGAAGAGATCATCTGGCTTCGCGAAAACGACTTTGGTTGCGTCATCTCAATTATTGGTGCGCCACACAACTTGCACAACTATGACGAACTCAACCTCACATACCGCCATCGACCATTGGTCAGTAGTGATGAAATGGATCCATGGTTGCGCGTGTTTTACAACGACATTCGCGAATTGATCGATGGCGGCACAAAGATCATGATTCACTGCGAAGAAGTCAGCGACAAACTTGTTGGACTCATGGGTGGATACATCAGGTGGTCGGGTCTTGTAAACGACACGTCACAAGCAATCATCCTCACCGAGCGCATTGGCGGCCGACAGCTAGATACTGAATCACGCGAATTGATCTTGCGGGTTCACGAACTTCGTTAAAGCTGGCACTTAACTGTCATGCGAGTTGTAGTTATTGGAGCAGGTGTTGCCGGGCTCATGGCAGCGCAATCACTTATCAAGCATGGTCACGATGTAGTTGTTGTTGACAAAGGTCGTTCACCTGGTGGACGTTTGGCAACAAGGCGAATCGACAATGCAACGCTCGATCATGGAGCACAATTTTTTACGGTTAGAGATTCTCTTTTTGAAACACACGTTTCAGAGTGGATTGCATCTGGTGTAGTCACCGAGTGGTGTCGAGGTTTCGACAGCACAGCCCTAAACAATGACGGTTACCCGCGATACCGCGGTGTGCGTGGCATGACCGATATCGCAAAACACTTGGCGCAAGGGCTCGATATTCGATACAACACACTTGCATTTTCGATTGTTCGTGGCGCAACAAGCAAGTGGCAAGTCAATATTGATGATGGCTCAGCAATCGATACTGATGCGATCATCATTACTAGTCCATTGCCCCAGACATATGCGCTACTTGTCACCGCCGACATTGAACTCCCAGAATCACTGCTACGCGCCGAATACGACCGCACTATTTGCTTGCTTGCAGTCCTCAATCAATCATCTGCAGTTTCCAAGCCAGGCGGATTACAAAACCCAGACGAGACATTTTCATTTATTGCCGACAATGCAATCAAGGGCATCTCATCTGCTGTTGCGCTGACTCTTCATGCCAACCCACAATTCAGTCTTGATCATTGGGACGACCAACTTGATGACGTGCATCAACTCTTACTCAAACGAGCCGAGCCCTGGATTAGTGATGCAACTGTTGTGACGAGTCAGATAAAAAAATGGCGCTTCGCTACACCGCTCACCATCTGGCCCGAGCGCTTCTGGGCTAAGGAAATGGTTGTGTTGGCGGGCGATGCATTTGGTGGACCAAAGATTGAAGGCGCTGCGCTCTCCGGACTGGCAGCAGCGAATTACCTGCAACAAACTATTTAGCGAATAATTGATGCGAGTAGTGCAGCTGGCGCTGCACGCAGTGCATCAGTAACAATACCTTGTGGCATGCGATCGCATTCAGTCGCGGCCATGTGCACATAGTTGTTTGCACTCTCAATAGCGCTTTGGATGCCTAAGTGTGTTCGCACGATTGCAAGAGCACGCTCTCGTTCGTTTTGCGAAAGAGGCTTACCAAGAAAACTTCGCAGCTCATCTGAATCACTCGACTGTTGCGCAAGCGTCAACAACACGGGCAGTGTGTACACGCCCTCTTCCATATCGTGTCCTGCACGCTTGCCAAGTTCGGCATCGGTTGCAATCACATCCAAAATGTCGTCGACTATTTGGAACACCATCCCAAATGCGGTTCCATAATTTGTGAGCGCATCGACAACATCAGCATCATGACCAGCCACGAGTCCACCGATGCGGGCCGATGTTGCAAACAACGAAGCTGTTTTGCCCTCGATACTTACGAGATATGACGGCACTGTGCGTGCTACCGAATATGTGTGTTGCAGTTCTTCGATCTGACCTTCGCACAACTCGGCTATGGTGCGAGCCAACAACCCCGCAATTTCATTGCCCAATGACGCAGCGATGCCCGAAGCGCGTGCCAACAAAAAATCTCCGGCAACAATCGCTTGTAGGTTGCCCCACTTGGCGTTAACAGTGTCAACACCTCTGCGCATTGTCGACTCATCCATAACATCGTCGTGGTACAACGACCCAAGATGGACGAGCTCGCACGCGATTGCCCCTTGAATTACATCATCCGACACTTCGGCCTTGCCACCCACTTGCGCCGCTGCAATAGTCATTACCGGTCGCAGCCGTTTTCCACCAGCAACGATGAGGTGTGACGCGAGTTCGGTCAAATATGCGTCACGGGTGCGCACCGCGGCGAGTAAAGCGGCCTCTACGCGTTCGCGATCGCCATCCATTGACCGCAGGGCGAGAAGGGGTGAGGCAACGGCCATTCCCCAAGGCTACGCAGGGTCGCTTGTGAAATGGCGAACGTGGCGCCCACTGTCACAGCATCATGAGAGCACACTTCGCAGATACACTTCTCCACAAGTTCACAAGTTTCATCTAGACGTGAAAAGGCGGTCTATTCAGTGTTCGAACGCTTTACCGATAGGGCCCGCAGGGTCGTAGTGCTGGCTCAAGAAGAAGCCCGCCTGCTCAATCATTCGTACATCGGCACCGAGCACATTTTGCTCGGACTCATTCATGAAGGCGAAGGCGTCGCGGCAAAAGCTCTCGAGTCGCTCAACATTTCGCTCGAAGCTGTGCGAGCACAAGTCGAAGAGATCATTGGTCAAGGTGGCTCATCGCCATCGGGTCACATTCCATTTACACCGCGCGCCAAAAAGGTGCTCGAGTTGTCATTGCGCGAAGCGTTGCAGTTGGGTCACAACTACATCGGCACCGAGCACATCTTGCTTGGCCTCATTCGCGAAGGCGAAGGTGTTGCAGCACAAGTACTCGTCAAGTTGGGAGCCGACCTGAGTCGTGTTCGTCAACAAGTCATTCAGTTGTTGTCGGGCTACCAGGGTCCTGCAGGTAAGGGCGAAGGCCAACCTGCTGGTACAAAAGAAGAGCCACAAGAAAAAGGTGGCAGCCAGATTCTTGATCAGTTTGGTCGCAACCTGACGCAACTCGCGCGCGACAACAAACTCGATCCTGTTATTGGTCGTCAAAAAGAAATGGAGCGCGTGATGCAGATCTTGTCACGACGCACCAAAAATAATCCTGTTCTCATCGGCGAGCCAGGTGTTGGTAAAACTGCAATCGTTGAAGGTCTTGCACAAAAAATCGTTCGCAACGACGTGCCAGAGACTCTCACCGGCAAGCAGCTCTACA
>JBIIWI010000076.1:0-5393 GCA_044339005.1 Ilumatobacteraceae bacterium | reverse complement strand
GCCGCTGGAGCACCTGCTGCCGGCGACGACAAGCCAGCCGCTTCCTAGTTTTTATGGCGCTGTTCGGTCGCAATAAGCGGCCCGAGCGGCGAGGCACTCCTTTCAACGCGCTCATTGTTGGCGTTGGTAACCCTGGTCGCGAATATGCAGGCACACGACACAACGTCGGTTTCGATGTTGTCCAAGCGTTAGCCAAGAAGTATTCAGTAGTGCTCAAGTCTTCGCGAGACCGTGCGCTTGTTGCCGAAGTCCATTCGGGTGACACTCACCTACTGCTCGCGACTCCGACAACATTCATGAACGACAGTGGCAACGCGGTTGGTCCTCTCGCAGTGCGCTACGGAATCTCCGACCCAAGTCAAATCATTATCGTGCACGACGAACTCGATCTAGAGCCTGGTGTGGTGCGCATCAAAATCGGCGGTGGATTGGCTGGTCACAACGGCCTTCGTTCAATCACAACACATCTCAAGACTCAAGAGTTTGTGCGCGTACGCATCGGCGTCGGCAAACCAAGTTCCAAAGATGAAGGCGCCGATCATGTTTTGTCTCGAGTGCCACAAAACGAACGCCAAGTGCTCGACATTGCAGTTGTAACTGCAGCAGAGGCAGTTGTTTTGATTGTCGAACAAGGCGCGCAGGCTGCCATGCAACAGATCAACGCGCGCTAATCGCCACGACATTGCAGACTTACTTTCATGCTTCTTTCTGAACTCGCTGTCCTCGCAGGTCACGAACCTGCGCTTGGCGAAATAGGTGGCAAAAACTCGGTGCTCGCCGTGGCAGAAAATGCCCGCGCACTCATCATCAGCGCGCTGAGCGCTCGGTCACCCAAAACAACGCTGATTGTTGCCACACCAACAGGCACAGGTGCACAACAGTTGCACGACGACCTTGTGCAGTTTCTTGGGGCGGAGAATGCATTGCTATTCCCTGCATGGGAGACATTGCCGTTTGAGCGTGTGAGTCCAAGTGTCGAAACCATGGGTCGCCGATTGGAAGTTCTGTGGCGCATGCGCGGCGCAGACCGCCCACGTGTAGTCATCGGCTCAGTTCGTGCACTGCTTCAAAAGCTCGGTCCAAACGCTGCAACATTTGAACCAATCATCGTGCGCCCTGGTGCCGAACTGGATGCCGACGAATTGCTCAAGCAACTTGTCAACGGCGGTTATCGTCGCGAAGAACTCGTTGAGCACCGTGGCGAAATCGCGCGTCGTGGTTCAATCATCGACATTTTTCCAAGCACGTCCAACACTCCGGTGCGCATCGACTTGTGGGGCGACGAAGTAGACAGACTCACGTCGTTCAACGTCAACGACCAACGTTCTACCGATCCGTTGGACGAAGCTGTCATTTTTGCCGCACGTGAGTTGCAACTTGACGAACAGGTCATGGATCGCGCGAGATCACTTGTAGCCACTGAGTCATGGGGTCGCGAGCATTGGGACCGCCTGGCCGACGGAGGAAACTTCGACGGCATGGAGAGTTGGTTGCCATGGTTGATTGAAAAAGATTTGCTGCTCACCGATGTATTGCCAGATGACTGCGAATTGCTCTTGGTCGAACCTCGTCGCATGCGCGACCGCGCACATGACCTACTTGCAGAAGAAGACGATCTTGCTCGAGCACTTGCCTCAACGTGGGCTCGCGATGCCGACAAAACATTTCCTCGTCTACATGCCGAGATCGACAGACTGCTTGGATCATCAACATCATTGCGAGCAATCTCATTGTCCCTCCCTGCCGAAACCATCGATGCTCCTTCGGTGCAATCCACTGGTTGGGGTCCAATCTCTGGCGACGCACAGGCAACCGCCAAACGCGTTCAACAACTGTTGTCCGACAAATGGACAGTTGTTATTGCAGCAGAAGGTACTGGCTCTGCCGATCGACTCAAAGAAGTTTTCTCTCAAGAAGGCGTAGCAGTAGATGTAATTGTGGCGCCGCTGCACTACGGCATGTCGCTGCCAAATTGCAAACTCTCGATCATTGCCGAAGCAGACCTCACAGGGCGTCGGCGCATGCACCGACAACCGCGCGCAAAAACAAACAAGCGCGACACCGTTTCGGTTTTTCAAGATCTCAAACCGGGCGACTACGTCGTGCACCACTATCACGGTGTTGGTCGCTATGAAGGAATGGTCAAGCGACAGATCAGTGGATCAGAGCGTGACTATTTGTTGCTGGCTTACAAAGACGGCGACAAGTTGTATGTCCCAACCGACCACATCGACGGAGTGCGCCAATACATAGGCGGCGAAAAGCCAACTCTGCACCGACTTGGTGGCAGTGACTTTGCAAGGTCAAAACAACGAGTTCGTTCGGCGGTTCGCGAGATTGCCCAAGAACTCGTGGTGCTGTACCAGCGCAGAGTTAACGCCGTTGGCCATGCATTTTCTCAAGACACTCCGTGGCAACACGAAATGGAAAGCGCATTTCCCTTTGTTGAAACACCAGATCAGCGCACTGCTATTGATCTTGTAAAAGCAGACATGGAACGAAGTGTTCCAATGGATCGTCTTGTGTGTGGCGATGTTGGTTTTGGTAAAACCGAAGTCGCTGTGCGCGCCGCATTCAAGTGCGTGCAAGACGGCAAACAGGTTGCAATCCTTGTTCCAACAACATTGCTCGCGTCTCAGCACGGCAACACATTCAGCGACCGCTTCGCCGGTTACCCAATTCGCGTCGAGGTGATCTCGCGATTTCTTACTGCAGCTCAAGCAAAAAAAGTTATTGCTGGTCTCGCAACGGGCGAAATCGATTGTGTTATTGGCACACACCGACTGTTGCAAGACAACATCAAGTTCAAAGACCTCGGCCTCTTAGTCGTAGACGAAGAGCAACGCTTCGGAGTCACCCACAAAGAAGCAATGAAGCAGCTCAAAACAAACGTGGATGTGCTCACACTGACAGCAACCCCGATCCCCCGCACACTCGAAATGAGCCTTGTGGGTATTCGCGACCTCTCGCTATTACAAACACCGCCTGCCGACCGTCAACCGATCCTCACGTTTGTCGGAGAACATGACGAGCGAGTAGCTACAGAAGCAATTCGCCGCGAACTTCTGCGCGATGGTCAAGTGTTCTGGGTGCACAACCGCGTGCAGTCGATTGAAGACCGTGCGCGCGAACTGCGCGAATTGGTGCCAGAGGCTCGCATTGCTGTTGCCCACGGTCAAATGGATGAAGCCACCCTCGAACAAACAGTGATCGATTTTTGGGAAGGTAAATACGACGTGCTCGTGTGCACGACCATCATCGAAAGCGGCATCGACATGCCAACTGTTAACACGCTGGTAGTTGAGCGGGCAGATTTGCTCGGTCTTGGTCAGTTGCACCAGTTGCGCGGTCGTGTTGGTCGCAGCGGTTCGCGCGCATACGCCTATCTGTTTCATCCACGAGACCGCGTGCTGTCGGAAGATGCCTATGAGCGACTCAAAACAATTGGCGAAGCAACAGAGCTTGGTAGCGGATTCAAAATAGCAATGCGCGACCTCGAGATTCGTGGTGCAGGAAACTTGCTCGGCGAAGCCCAGAGCGGACATATCGCAGCAGTTGGGTATGACCTCTATTGCCAGCTCGTCACCGAAGCTGTTGCCGAGATGAAAGGTGAAGAAGTTCCATCTGTTGTTCCCGAGCTCAAACTCGACGTGCCAACCAACGCTTTCTTGCCAACCGACTACGTCACCAAGGAAGAGTCACGTTTGGATGCTTATCGTCGACTCGCATCGGTCACTTCAATTGCAGACGTGGAAGACATTCGCAATGAATGGCTCGATCGCTACGGTCCATTGCCACAGCCTGCTCTTGCGCTGATAAATGTTGGGTTATTGCGAGCAGAATGCCATCGACTCGGCTTGCGCGAATTGGTTGTCGCAGATGGACGTGCACGCATGTTGCCGATCTCGCTCAAGGCAAGCGAAGTCATGCGCTTGCAGCGCATCGCCAAAAGCCCAGATTGGAACGAGAAGATCAAACAACTCGTCATCACGTTGCCGCGTTCAACGAATCCAAAGGTTGACGACGACGCAACGGTCACATTTCTTGTTGGTTTCCTCCAAGAACTCGTAGAGCCAGCCAACTAGGCTCTACCAGATGTCAATCCCCACAAACACCCCGCAAACCAACCGTTTCCGACGCCCGACTGCACTCGCAGCGATGCTTGTTTCGTTGGTCCTTGTTGCCACAAGTTGTGGATCTTCGTCCTCTGCAAACGAAGCTCTCTCGCTCAATGGTGAGAGCGTTTCCGTAGACAAATTTGAAAAAACGATTCTTCAATTAGCAGAAGCTGAGCAAATCACTCTCGAAAATGGCCAAGCCACAGGAGAAGTTATCCGTTCAGTACTTGGCGCAATGTTGCGCGGTGTTGCAACAAGCCAAATTGTCAAGCAATACAACGAAGTAGTTACGCAGGCTGACAAAGATGCTGTGCTGACCCAAATGCAAGAAGATCCAAACTTTGATGCGTTAGGACCAGACCTAAAGGATCTCATTTTGTCAATGAATGCAGAAGACTTGGCGCTCGCTCGTATTAAGGCACCAGCAGAAGAAGAAGTTGCAGCAATGTATGAAAAAGCACCAGCATCACTCGGTGCAATGTGCGCACAACACATCCTCGTCAAAGAATTAGCAATCGCCGACAAGGTCTTGAAGCTGCTCAATGATGGTGGAGACTTCAAAAAATTGGCTGGCGAATATTCGATCGAGCCGAACGCTGGCGAAACAGGTGGCGTACTCGGAAGCACCGATGGCGACTGCGTGTTACTCAGTGACTACCAAGCACAGTTTGATGCTGGTTTCACTGCTGGAGCACTGCCTGCAAAACCTGGTGTTCCAACTGGCCCAGTAAAGAGCAGCTTTGGCTACCACATCATCTTGGTTCGCCCATATGCAGACATCAACTTGTCGCTCAACGCTCTCTTGGCAAAAACTCCAGGGCAAATGCTGGTTGTTGGATTACTCGCCACGAGCAAAGTCACTGTTAGCTCGCAGTACGGGCACTTTGATGCGGCCACCAACAAAATCGTTGCTAACTAAATCGGTCTAGATTCACAAGTCATGACCGCGCGTGTTGTGATCGTGGGCCTTGGCCCAGGACCACGCAATACCGTTACGCAGGCAACACTCGAAGCAATCGAACGTATTGAGGTGCAGTTTGTGCGCACCAAGCGGCACCCAACCGCCGACTTGATGCCGAAAGCAACAAGTTTTGATTCTCTCTACGACACGCTTCCAACATTTGAAGATGTGTATCGCGAGATCACCGAAGCTGTTGTAGCGGCAGCGCTCAAACACGGCGAGGTGTTGTATGCAGTGCCAGGTTCGCCACTCATTCTCGAGTCGAGCGTGGCGCAATTGCGTGCCGACACGCGAGTTGAGGTGCAAGTACTACC
>JBIIWI010000025.1:0-17707 GCA_044339005.1 Ilumatobacteraceae bacterium | reverse complement strand
CTCAGTGAGCCACTCGAGATTGACAAAAAATAATGTTGGTGCGAGCATGAGCGATGAGATGCCGAACACGCGTGCCATTGCAAGTTCGCTTGAGACTCCACTCGAAAGAATAGTTTTGCTGCCAAGTGCAAAGATGGCGTATCCAAAACCTGCGCAGAGCGCAAGAACAACACCCGACACCGTGACCTGAGATTCTTTGCCTGAAATCACAATGAGGCTCATGCCGATAATGGCAAACACCGTGGTGCCGAGCCATGAAAGTGATGGTGGCTTGCGAGATGAAATCGAAGTCATTGCACCGGTGATAAGTGGTGCGGAGCCGAGCGCAACAACAGTGCCGACTGCCACGCCTGTTGAGCGGACCGAACTAAAAAAGGCTGCACCGTAAAGCGCTTGCCCAAATGCTGTTGCTACCCAAACCCAAGTGGCAAGTGGTTGTTTGTCGGAATTGAGGTGATGACTTTTTCGAAATATGGACAAGAAATACAGCACGATCGACCCAATAAGAAATCTGATGGCAGCCACCCCAAGTGGAGACGAACTATCGGGTCCAAGTTGTTGTGCCGTGCCTGTGGTGGCAAAACAGACTGCTGCCAACACCACAAGATTCCGAGATCGCATGGGAAGAACCGTAGTTGGCGTGCCTGTAGATTTGAGGTGAGCAATGCTCCTGTAGCTCAGTTGGATAGAGCGGCGGACTTCTAATCCGTAGGTCGTAGGTTCGATTCCTACCGGGGGCGCCAGAGATTGATTAAACACTTGCCGTTAGTGGGTTTAGGGGTCTCATCGTCTATCCTTTCGGGGTCAGACTGTAGAGAGGTCTTCACTTGAAATTCAAAAAAGGCGACACTGTCATCTATCCACAACACGGTGCTTGCATCGTGCACGGCATCAAGCGCATGAAGGCTTTTGGGGCAGTGCAGGAGTATTTGATCCTGAAGACGGTGATCAATGAAATGACCCTTTCAGTGCCGACCGCCATGGCCAACCAGGTTGGTGTGCGTCCGCCGGTATCCAAGTCAGAGCTCGAAGACTTGCGCTCAGTGTTGTCCAAAGCCGACCCGCGCGTGCCTGCAAACTGGTCGCGACGTTTTAAGAACCACCAAGAAAAACTCAAGAGTGGCGACGTTTATCAAGTAGCCGAAGTGGTGCGTAACTTGGCTGCACGTGATCGTGACTCTGCATTGTCGGCAGCCGAAAAGACGATGTACGACCGCGCTCGCATCAACTTGATCTCTGAAATCTCGCCTGCACTTAAAGTGTCAACCGATGTTGCACAAGTGTGGCTCGATGCTGCACTCGAGCAAGGTGTGCTCAAGCCATCGAAGGGCGCCAAGTTGGTGAAGCAGGCTGCAAAGGCTGCACCGAAGCCAGTTGAAAAACCTGCTGTAAAGACTGTGGCAAAAGTTGCCAAAGCCCCAGCTAAGACACCAGCTAAAGCAGTTGCCAAAAAGAAATAGCCAACAATGGCTCGCCTCGGTTACGTCGGTTTAGGAATTATGGGTGGGCCAATGGCTCGCCACCTTGCAACCGCAAAACATTCGATGACGGTGTACAACCGGACGACCGCAAAAGCCGACGCATGGGTTGAGCAACATGGTGGAGCAAGAGCGCTGACTCCGCGAGAAGTTGCTCAAGCTTCTGACGTGGTGTTGATGTGTGTTGGCAATGATGACGACGTGCGCTCGGTGGTGTTCGGTGCAGACGGAATTTTGGCTGGTCTGAAGACCGGTGGGATTTTGGTTGACCACACAACAGCATCTGCCACGATTGCGCGCGAGATTGCAGATGCGTGTGCAAAGCAAGGCTGCGGATTTGTGGATGCACCGGTGTCTGGTGGTCAAGCAGGCGCCGAAAACGGACAGCTCACAATCATGTGTGGAAGCAACGATCCCGCAACTTTCGATGCGATCGAGCCGATCATTGCTGCATACGCAAAACGCAGCAAGCTTTTGGGTACTGCGGGCTCAGGGCAATTGGCAAAGATGGTCAACCAAATTTGTATCGCAGGTATTGCGCAGGGTTTGTCGGAAGCACTCAACTTTGCAATGCGCGCTGGACTTAACCCTGATGATGTGGTCGATGTGATCTCGAAAGGTGCAGCACAGTCTTGGCAGATGGAAAATCGTGCAAAGACAATGGTGCGCGACGAATTTGAGTTTGGTTTTGCAGTTGAGTGGATGCGCAAAGATCTCGGAATCTGTTTTGACGAGGCATCGCGCAATGGCGCGCAATTGCCAATGACCGAAATGGTCGACAAGTTTTATGAAGAAGTAGTTGCCATGGGCGGCAAGCGCTGGGACACCAGCAGTTTGATCGCCCGCTTAACTGACTGAAAGCCGCAACTGGTTGACACCGCGAATGGTGAGTCTGTCTCGCCACGATGGTGTGCCGACAATTTCGATCTGAGCGAAGCGTTTGATGAGTGAGCCGACCGCGATCTCTGTCTCGAGTTTTGCCAACGAAGCACCCAGGCAATAATGAATGCCTGATGCAAACGCCATGTGCCGGTTGGAATTGGTGCGATTGAGTTGTAGATCATGTGGGTTTTCGAACATTGATGGGTCATGGTTGGCACCGCCAAGCGAAGTGAGCACCATGGTGCCTGGCTGCACAGTTATTTGTTCGTTGTCAACTATGTAATGCACCGGCACGAGAGGCACGCGCACCGTGTGTTGCACTGGGCCATCGAAGCGCAAGAGTTCATCGATATGCGACTGGGCAAGACCGCTGTTATGAACGATGGCTTGTTGTTCTGGGTTGTTGAGTAATGCAAGCGTTCCATTACCGATCAGATTGACCGTTGTTTCGTGCCCAGCGATATACAACAGCACCACGAATGCCATCAGCTCTTCTGTGGTCATTTGTTCGCCAGACTCCTCGGCTGTGATCAAAGATGAAAGCATGTCGTCGCTTAAGTGTTTGCGGCGGTGTTCGATGATGGTGGTGAGATAGGGCACGAGTTGAGCGATCGCATCCTCCGAACGCAAAAGGTCTTCATCGGTAGCCGTTGGCTCGAGCGAGTTGGTGATGATTTGTGACCACTCGCGCAATTCAACTGAGCGTTCTGTTGGCATGTCAAGAAGGTCGGAGATGACTTGAAATGGCACGGGAAAGGCAAGATCGTCAATCAGTTCAATGTGCCCGGCATCTTGTGCGTTATCGAGAACCTTGTCGACGAGTTGTTGAATGCGGGGACGCAAACGCTCCATCGCTGAAGGGGTGAATGACTTGGAAACAATGCGGCGTAAACGCGTGTGATCGGGTGGATCGAGATTGAGGATTGATTTAGTGCGGGATTCTTGGCGGTCTCGACGCGCCTGGCGTGCTTCGGATGATGCCTGTGTCGAATACTTTTCAATGTCGCGAGAAAAATCTGCACTCTTTAGGGTTGTCGAAACGTCTTCGTAGCGAGTGAGCACGACCATGCCAAATGCAGTGGTGTGCACAGGTTCATGTGTGCGGAGCGAGTCGTAATAGGGATACGGGTTTGCGCGAAATGCCGGATCAAACGGATTGAAAACTGGCGTAGTCATTTAGGCAAATGGCGCTGAAGGAATGTATTGGGTGATTGCCTGGCCGTCCATGACAATCCACTGCGCACCAGAGATGCGCTCGGTAAGTGCACGCATTGCGAGGTCACCTGCAATAGACACCTCCATGATGCCAAGGCCAAGCGAATTGAGATTCTGACGTGTTTCTTCAGAAAGTAGAGGAGTGTTGAGAAACGCGGGGCAGAGAGCACTTACACACACGCCATGTGGTTCAAGCGCTCCACCGAGCGACTTGGCGAGTCCTACCATTGCGTGCTTGGTGAGACCATAAATGGGGTCTGCTGCAATCGCCACGATTCCTGCAAGCGAAGCGGTGACAAGTATGTGACCAGACTTTCGCTCAACCATGCCTGGAATTACTGCGCGTGCACCAAATACGACACCGTCAACGTTGATACTCATGATTTTCTGATATGAATCGTTGTCCAGGTATTCGAATGGGTAGTTGGTGATTGCCCCAAACACATTGGAATTGGTGGACACACCGGCGTTTAGGCAGACGATGTCAAATGTTTCGAAGGTCGGGATGATCTTGTCCCATGCCGTCGAGTCGGTGACATCGAGATGCACGTATTCGCCGCCCACTTCGACAGCAATTGCTTTACCGAGAGTGTCGTTGACGTCGGCAATAACAACGCTTGCGCCTTCGCGGGTAAAGCGACGAGCCATCTCAGCACCAATGCCACTTGCCCCGCCCGTGATGAATGCGCGTTGGCCAGCTAATTGTCCAGTTGATTGATCTGACATGATTCCCCAAATTCTGTTTTATTTAAAAACTATTTGCCTTGCGCCGCTGCAGCGAACGCGTCAATCAGTCTGCCAAGTTCGGCATCGGTGATCACTAGCGGAGGACAGAATGCAATCGTGTCGGTATTGATCGCACGTGCAATCGATCCCAACTGGATCATTCGGTCGCGAATTGTGACTGCATTTTGGTCTGGCTTGAGTCCTGCAGCCCACACCGCGCCATCGCCTCGCACATGATCGATCGTGCCATCTTTGGCAAGAGCCGTAAGCCCTGCGCTCAATTTGGCGCCGATATGTTTGGCGCGTTCCATTAAGCCTTCTCGCTCGATGATCTCAAGATTTTTTAATGCTGCCGCGCACACAGCTGAGTGACCGGAATATGTGTATCCATGTCGTAGGAAAAAGTTTGGATCAGACTCAAGTGCGTCGCAAACTTTGCGCGAAACGAAAACCCCACCGAGTGGTTGATAACCAGACGTGACACCCTTTGCAAAGCACAACAAGTCTGGAGCAACGTTGTAAAAGTTTGCTGCAAACCAAGTGCCCATGCGGCCGAACCCAGAAATCACTTCGTCAAAAATAAGAAACGCACCATGTTGGTCACACAACTTGCGTGCACTCTCTAAATAGCCGGGAGCTGGGGGCCACACTCCTCCCGCACCTTGTAGTGGCTCGACAATCACGGCGGCAATGCGTGAACTGTTTTCGCTCATGAACTTTGCAAGGTCTTCGATGTTGTCGCTGTCGACTTGCACAACTTCAGGAAGCAGCTGACCAAAACCAACTTTGTTGAGAGGCAAACCCTGCGCGCTGGTGCCGCCGTAGTTTGTGCCGTGATAGCCGCGCATGCGCGAGATAATGATGGTGCGCTCGGGATGTCCGGCTTGACCTTGTGCAACACGTGCAAGTTTCATTGCAGTGTCAACCGACTCCGAACCGCTGCCGCACAGAAACACTCGGGCGTCTTTCATCGGCGAAATTGTCTGCAACTTAGCTGCAAGCTTTTCGGCGATGTCATTACTAAATGGATCAAATGTCGAATACGTCTCTAGCGTCGAAATTTGCTCGGCAACCGCCTGGGCGATCTCGTCGCGCCCATGGCCAACTTGGCTGTACCAAAGGCTCCCGATCCCATCGATGTATTCGTTGCCTTTGTCGTCCCACAAGAGCGAGCCTTTACCCCTCACAATGCGCACAAAATCAGTTTTAGTGGGCTTGGCGAAGGCGTGTAATAGGGCGTCGGTCATGGTTGTAACGCTAGTTGGCAGGGGGGCGACTAGGGGTTGCGGGTCGTTGTTTCGCCTAACCTGTA
Source organism: Ilumatobacteraceae bacterium (assembly GCA_044339005.1). Taxonomy (GTDB): domain Bacteria; phylum Actinomycetota; class Acidimicrobiia; order Acidimicrobiales; family Ilumatobacteraceae; genus UBA3006. The sequence continues at coordinate 12,094 of JBIIWI010000025.1, read as the reverse complement.
GTCGGTATGAAGGGCCTGATTCTCTCTGGTGGTGCTGGCACACGTCTGCGACCGATCACACATACCAGCGCTAAGCAATTGGTACCCATTGCTAATAAGCCGATCTTGTTTTACGGCATCGAGGCAATGGCGAAGGCTGGGATCAAAGAGATCGGCATCATCATTGGCGAGACAGGCAAAGAGATCCGCGCTGCTGTTGGCGACGGTTCACAGTTTGGTGTCACAGTCACGTACATCCCTCAAGATGCGCCACTTGGACTCGCGCACTGCGTACTCATTGCGCATGACTTTTTGGGTGATGAAGACTTCGTGATGTACCTGGGTGACAACATGCTCGAGCAAGGTCTTACCCAGTTTGTGGATGACTTCAAGAATGCTCGCGCTGCGGGTGGACCAAAGGCTCCAACCGCACAGATTTTGTTGTGCCACGTTGAAAATCCAAAACAGTTTGGTGTAGCCGAAGTTGATAGTGATGGTCACGTTGTGCGATTGGTTGAGAAGCCAGAAAATCCGCCAAGTGATCTTGCACTCGTTGGTGTGTACTTGTTTGACAAGACGATCAATGAAGCAGTGCGCTCAATCAAGCCTTCACCACGTGGAGAGCTTGAAATCACCGATGCAATTCAGTGGCTCGTTGATGAAAAGAAGGTCGTGCATCATCAGGTACTGCAGGGCTGGTGGATCGACACGGGCAAAAAAGATCCGCTGCTCGAGTGCAACCGTTTGGTGCTCGAAGTGCTTGAGCCTCGTAATGACGGGGAAGTTGATAGCGCATCGCAGATCGAAGGACGAGTAGTCATCGAGAAGGGCGCAGTTATTAAGGGCTCGCGCATTCGTGGACCAGTTGTTATCGGAAGTGGCTCAGTGGTCGATCACAGTTACATCGGGCCCTACACATCGCTCGGTCGCAACTGCAAAGTTGAACATTCAGAGATGGAGCATTCGGTTGTGCTTGATGGTTCAAGCATTATTGGGATTGCACGCCTAACCGATTCGCTCATCGGCCGAGATGTTGCAGTAACACGGTCTGAGCAAAAGCCCCGCGCATTGCGTCTGATGCTCGGCGACGATTCGAAAGTGGAGCTGGAGTAAATGCCAACAATTACAGAGTCGACAATTATTTCCGGAGTACAGATCGTGGAGCCGTCGATGTTTAAGGACGATCGCGGTTACTTCATCGAGACTTATCGTCGTCAATGGTTCCCACTTGGTCGTGAAATGGTGCAAGGCAATCGCGGCGACCGCCAAAAGGGCTGCATCGTTGGATTGCATTATCACCTGCACCAAAGCGACTACTGGTACGTGCCGTATGGATCGTGCCGCGTTGTATTGCACGACTTGCGCACGGGTTCGCCGACGGATGGCGCAACTCAAGTTGTTGACTTGGGTGCGAAAGCTGACGGCACACATGACCATCGTGGAATCTTTATTCCGCCAGGTGTTGCTCATGGCTTCGCATCGCTAACAGATATGACCATCACGTATTTGGTCGATAGCTATTACAACCCAACCGACGAGCGTGGACTTGCATGGAATGATCCAGGTGTTAAAGCCGACTGGGGTATTGCAGACCCGATCTTGTCGAAGCGCGATCAAGAAAACCCCCAGCGTGGTGAAATCGATAAGCAGTTTCAACCACACTTTGGCCTGCGCACCTGAGGTAACAGTATGAAGATTTTTGTAACTGGTGCAGCCGGCTTTATTGGCTCAAACTACGTGCGTTGGGTGCTTGCCAACACCGATCACTCTGTGACTGTGTATGACTCACTTACGTATGCGGGCAACATGTCGACGCTTAAAGACGTGGACGATAATCCAAGGTATTCATTTGTAAAAGGCAACATTTGTCAGCCAGGCGACGTGATGGCTGCGATGAAGGGTCACGACTCTGTGGTGCACTTTGCCGCAGAGAGCCATGTTGACCGTTCAATCGTGGGCAGCGAAGACTTTATCCTCACCAACTGCTTCGGCACCAACGTGATCATGGATGCAGCTCGTCAACTTGAAGTCTCGCGTGTTGTGCACATCGGCACCGATGAGGTGTACGGCTCTGTTGAAGTTGGGTCGTCGAAAGAAACTGATCCACTCGAGCCACGCTCACCATATTCTGCGTCCAAAGCTGGATCAGACTTAATCGCGCTCAGTTATCACGCGACTCACGGTGTTCCTGTGGTGGTCACACGTTGTACAAACAACTTTGGTCCGTACCAATATCCAGAAAAAGCAATTCCGTTGTTTACTACCAACTTGCTCGATGGCAAAAAGATTCCGTTGTACGGCGATGGTCTTAACGAGCGCGATTGGCTATATGTGGACGACCACTGCACCGGCGTGCACTTGGTATTGGAAAAAGGAAATGTTGGAGAGATCTACAACATCGGTGCAGGCAACGAAACGCCAAACCGAGTGCTTGTTGACAAATTGCTCGCATTGTTGGGCAAAGACGACTCAAGTGTCAACTATGTTGCCGATCGCTTGGGTCATGATCGCAGATATTCAGTAGACATCGCAAAGATCACTGCACTTGGCTGGAAACGTGCACGTTCGCTAGATGAAGCGCTTGAGCAAACAGTTGCGTGGTATCGCGACAACCGCTGGTGGTGGGAGCCCCTCAAGGCAAACAAGTAATGCAAGGTCTCCGGTAATGCAAGGTCTCCAGTAATGAAATTTTTGATCACGGGGGCCAATGGGCAACTTGGTCATGAGTTGGTGCGAGCAACGATTACTGCGGGCCACGAAGTTGTTGCTACTTCGCACGAGACACTCGACATCACAAAAAAGTCTGATGTGGATGCTGCGATCACGGCAGCACGACCTGACGTTGTCATTCACGCTGCTGCATGGACAGCTGTTGATGCATGCGAGAGCGACCCAGAAAAAGCCATGCTCGTCAATGGCACTGCGACGAAATATATTGCAGATGTCGCGCACTCGGTTGGCGCTCATGTTGTGTACATCTCCACCGACTATGTGTTTGATGGAAGCAAAGCAACACCATACGAAGAGGGCGATGCAACAAACCCACAAAGCGTGTACGGGTCGAGCAAATTGGCAGGAGAGCGTGCGCTTGGGGCAACCGATTCAATCGTGCGTATTTCGTGGGTGTGTGGTTTTTATGGAGCCAACATGGTGAAGACCATCTTGCGCTTGGCCGAACAACCACAGCTCAAGTTTGTTGACGATCAAATTGGTAATCCAACATTTGCTGATGATGCAGCGGCAATGATCGTGCGTTTAGCTGCAGAGAAGCGACCAGGTACTTGGCACGTCACCAATCAGGGCGATGTGAGTTGGTATGAGTTTGCCCGCGAGGTTCTGATTGCGGGCGGTTTTGACCCAGACAAAGTCGCTCCGATCAAAACGCATGAATTACAGCCACCGCGACCAGCCAAGCGTCCATTCAATTCGGTGTTGAATAATGCAAGTTTGAAGAATGCAGGAATCGATTTATTGCCAGACTTTCGCATACCGCTGAAGCGGTTGGTGTCACAGCTTCAACAGAACGAGCGAGGGTAGGGTTGTTCTCATGAATCAAGAGCAACTCCTGATCGAACTCGAGCCCGTTGCGGCCAAGTTGTACGAGCGCCATCAAGGTGTTGCCAAAGAATGGTTTCCACACGAGATGGTGCCATACAGCCGTGGCAAAGATTTTGAGCCGGGCAAGCAGTGGGTGCCGGAAGATGCAGATTTTGGCGGAGGCGATACCGAGATTGATGAAGCAGTGCGCGCTGCGCTATTTGTCAACTTGCTCACGGAAGACAATTTGCCGTACTACTTTCGCGATATTGATCGTTTGTTTGGTAGCGACACAGCATTTGGCGAGTGGGCTCGCAACTGGACAGCAGAAGAAGGCCGTCACTCGATAGTGATGCGCGATTACTTCACCGTCACACGAGCCATTGATCCGATTGCTCTTGAGCGCGCACGCATGATTCAGGTGCGTGGCGGTCAAGTGCCAGCACCGCAGGATGCGTTTGAAGGGCTTGCCTACGTGAGCATGCAGGAACTCGCCACACGTATTTCACATCGCAACACTGGCAAGTTGATGAAGGACGAGTTGGGAACCGCAATCATGTCGCGTGTGGGCAACGATGAAAACTTGCACTACTTGTTCTACCGCGACTTGACTGCTGCAGCCCTTGAAGTGGATCCGTCGTCAACTGTGATTGGTATTGAGCGCGCAGTTCGCACATTCTCGATGCCTGGTCTCGGTATTCCTGACTTTGAACGTTTGTCGAAAGAGATTGCAAAGGCCGGAATTTACGATCTACAAATTCATCACGACCAGATTCTCGAACCTGTCATCATGCGCCACTGGAAACTTGAGAGCGTTACGGGTTTGAGTGCTGAAGCCGAAGAGGCTCGCGACTCGTTGTTTAAGCGCATGGCGCGCATTGCCAAAGTAGGCAAGCGTATGGCGACTGGCCATGCAACAGTTGGCGAATAAATAGCGTCTTACTTGTCTTCAAACACCCACAAGCTGCCTGTGTAATTGGCAACCCATACCCGACGCATTTGTGCGTCGTAGGTAATACCCACAGGGTGGTGACCTGTTTTCAATGTCTGGATAACTTGCATGTCGCTTGTGCGGACCTTGACCATCGTGTCGCTTTGATAGTTGACCACATAGAGGCTCAAGCCATCGTCGGACATCACCATGGTGCGAGGTTCGGTTCCAGTCGCTACCGACTTAATGAGAGTGTCGGTAAGGGGGTTGATTGCGCGTATTTGACCTGCTTTGTTGTTGGTGATGTAAAGCACCGAATTGTCGGGAGAGAGCACAAGGTGTCGTGGTGTGTAACCAGCACTTGTGATGGTGCGTGTAGTGAAATCCTGCAGGTTGATGGCAGCGATAACGCCACCTCCCATGACGGTCACGTAGGCAGTTGACGAGTCGTGAGTGATCGCGATACCTCGTGGATGGAGGCCAACATCGATGCGTTTGACTTCTTTACCCGATGAGACGTCGATGATCGAAACATCGAGCGAGCAAAAGTTGGAGACAACGACATACCTGTTGTCTGGTGACACAGCAAGATACTTGGGTACTGCTCCCACCAGGATCACCTGGTCGATAGCAAATGTCGAAGTGTTTACTCGATAGACAAAGCTCGGATCGCGATCTTTGCCTAGGCAGGTATCGACTGCACTCGGATCCCAGCCTGCCCCGTACATGGCGTAGTTGGAGATGTATGCGTACTTGGCATCCGGCGTAAATGCGGCCTCGACCGGTGAACCACGAACGACTGAGGATCTGTCTGGAATATTGATTCCAAAACCCGCAAGATCAACTTTGTCAGCAATAGTTGCAATTAAATTGCTTTGTCGATCAAAAACGCTGATGTTGTGTCGATACATCATGTTTTGTGCAAAGAACAGTCCGGTGCCGGAGTGCACGATGCTCTTTGGCTGCAAGTTGTCGTTGGCAATGGTGTCAAACAGTGTGAGACTGCGCTCATCCGATCGCTTGCCGTCTGGGGGCACGAGCGTCGTTGCAGTAGTCGTCTCAGTTGTAGGTGTAGCGATGACCGTCGACGTTGTGGTGTAACTGACTGTGTCCTGGTCGCTGTTGCAAGCACTCAGCCCGACGGCAATACAGACGCTGAATAAGAGGTGCTTCACGCCTGTAAGGCTATGCGTCCATGAGCAACACGTGGCTCAGAGCGCTTGACTCACAGCCCTAACAGTGGTGGAATTGTCGGATGACGAACGCAACCTTTACCAGTATGGATGTGTCCACCAAAGAAGAGTGGTTAAACATTGGTGCTGAGACCGCTAAAAACCAGCCGCGAGTAGCAGAGGGAATTCTGAACATGTTGCGCGGCATGGACACGATTGTCGATGGATTTGTGACTGATCAATTAACACATGCATTGCAGACTGCAACCATGGCCGAGCGTGCGGGAGCAGATGACGAAGTAGTGGTCGCTTCCTTGTGTCACGACATCGGTAAGGCAATCAGCGTTCCCAACCATCCAGCGATTGCTGCTGCAATCTTGAAGCCATATGTACGTCCAGAAGTGCACTTCATGATTGAGGCGCATCAAGATTTTCAGGGCCGTCACTATTACAGCCACTTTGGGATGAACCCAGACGCACGTAAAAAATATGAGGGTCACCCTGCGTACGACTTGGCCGCAAAGTTTGCAGACGAGTGGGATCAGAAAGCGTTTGATCCGAGTTATGACACGTTGCCACTTGAACACTTTGAGGAACGCGTGCGGTCGGTATTTGCAAAGCCAAAATTCGTTGCCGCCGATTAATTCGTTATCTCGCAGCGTCTCGCTGCCTATGTATGACTTTTTGGAAGTGCACGCTTCGACAATGGAAATTGTCGGCGCACTTGCTCAGGGGTTTGTGGCAATTGGGTTAGATGCTCACACCGAAATACCTAATGCGTCAGTGCACGCTGACCTGATGCGTCATTGGTCAGGTGCGGTGATGTTCTTGAGTCAGAGTTGTGGATTGCCGTTCATCGAGGAATTACATACATCGGTAAACGTCGTTGGTACGCCACTTTGGACGGATGTAAGCGATGATCGTGGTCGATACCGAACTGTCATTGTCGTACCCGAATCTTTGGACATCACGAGTATTGACCAAGCTGATGGATTGCGCCCAGTAGTAAATAACACTCAGAGTTTGAGTGGTTGGTGCAGTCTCGGCGTTGCGCTTGCGAATGCGACCAACCACGCGCTTCTTGCAACTCCGTATGTCGAGAGTGGTGGACATGCCGCAAGTCTGCAAATGCTTCAAGATGGGGAGGCGGATATTGCATCAATTGATTCAGCGACATTCCGGTTACTTGCTCGTCATCGCCCTGCACTTGTAAACAACTTACGAGTGATTGGATATGGCCCGCTTGTTCCGGCGACACCAATTATCGTTTCGAAATCTTCGGTTGCAGATACTGATGAGGTTTATCGTGTTGTGAGTGAGGTATTTGGACGGTCAGATTTGCGGGCTGCACTTGACAACATAGGTATCAGCGGCTTTGTACGCCTTGCCAACAGCGATTACGGCGGCGTAATGGATCTGGTGAAAACAGCCGAGGTAGTGTTGCCACGTCGGTAAACGCAAAAAGTAAGAGCAAGAAAACGTCTTGTTTTCAGATCGGAATTTCAATGTCAGGTCCTCGTCCAGTTAAGGCGCCTACGGGTAGCAAGCTCACGTGCGCCAATTGGCAAATTGAGGCGCCGTATCGGATGCTGCAGAACAACCTTGATCCTGATGTGGCCGAGCGCCCAGATGATCTTGTTGTGTACGGCGGCACGGGCCGTGCTGCACGCAGTTGGGACGCCTACGACGCAATGTTGCGAACGATGACGACCTTGAAGCCTGACGAAACGATGCTCGTGCAGTCTGGCAAGCCAGTTGGCGTATTTCGTACCCATGAGTGGGCGCCACGAGTATTGCTGGCAAATAGCAACTTGGTGGGTGACTGGGCCACATGGGACGAATTTCGTCGACTAGAAGATCTTGGTCTCACGATGTACGGACAGATGACTGCCGGGTCGTGGATCTATATCGGCACACAGGGAATCTTGCAGGGCACGTACGAGTGCTTTGCAGAGATTGCACGTCGCAAGTTCGGTAACACGCTTGCAGGCACCATCACACTAACCGGTGGTCTTGGCGGAATGGGTGGCGCTCAGCCACTTGCTATCACTATGAATGACGGTGTTGCATTGTGCGTCGACGTCGACGCGTGGCGTGTTAATCGTCGTGTTGAGACTCGGTATCTCGATGTTGTGGCAACTTCGCTGGAAGACGCCGTTGCACAATGCTTGGCTGCAAAAAAAGAGCGACGACGTTTGTCAGTCGGACTTGTTGCTAATGCTGCTGACGTGTTTCCCAAACTGCTTGCTATGGGTTTTCCTGCCGACATCGTGACCGACCAGACGAGCGCACATGACCCGTTGTCGTATGTGCCAAATGATGTGAGCGAGGATGCTGCAAAAAATTTGCTTGCTACCAACCCCGCCGAATACATCCGGCGTTCACGGTTGGCTATGGCTGAACAGTGTGCTGCAATGGTTGGCTTTATGGACGCTGGTGCCGAGGTGTTTGACTACGGCAACTCACTGCGTCGCGAAGCACAACTCGGTGGCTACGACAGAGCGTTCGATTATCCAGGTTTCTTACCTGCGTATATTCGTCCGCAGTTTTGTGAAGGACGCGGACCATTCCGTTGGGTTGCATTATCTGGAGACCCCGCCGATATTGCTGCAACCGATGCTGCGGCAATGGAAGAGTTTCCTGATGACGAAGGTTTAGCAAAATGGATTCACTTGGCTAAAGAACGCGTGGCGTTTCAGGGCCTCCCAGCACGCATTTGTTGGCTCGGTTACGGCGAACGACACCGCCTCGGATTGAGATTTAATGAAATGGTGAAAAAGGGTCAGCTCAAGGCACCAATCGTTATCGGTCGCGATCACCTGGATTCAGGTTCGGTGGCATCTCCATATCGCGAAACAGAATCGATGCTTGATAGCTCGGACGCAATTGCCGACTGGCCGTTACTCAACGCGCTCGTCAATACAGCGAGCGGTGCAACGTGGGTGAGTATCCACCACGGCGGTGGGGTGGGCATAGGTCGAAGCATTCATGCAGGCATGGTGGCAGTTGCCGACGGCACCGACTTGGCTGCAGAAAAACTGGCACGCGTATTGGTGGCCGACCCAGGAATGGGCGTTATTCGACACGCAGATGCCGGATATGACAGGGCCATTGAGGTTGCGGATCAACGCGGAGTGCGCATTCCGATGCGTGAGGGCTGAGCGACTGAGCACCATGACGACTCAAACATTTCATGCACAGTGGGCTTGGCGGGGCACAGAGTCTGCTGTGGCCAACGTGCGTATTTCGGTGAGCAACGGAGTTATCGCAAACGTTGAAGATGGCGTTGCTGCGCAATCTGGTGACGTGCGTATCACTGGAGTGGTGATGCCAGGTCTTGTTAATGCACATAGCCACGCATTTCATCGCGCATTGCGCGGACGCACGCATGGTGGCACAGGAGATTTTTGGTCGTGGCGCACACCGATGTACGAGATCGCCAATCGTCTAACACCAGAAACTTATGGTGAACTTGCTGCAATGACATTTACCGAGATGGCGCTCAGCGGCATTACCGGAGTTGGTGAGTTTCATTACATTCATCATCAACAAGACGGCAAACGATATGCGAACCCAAATGAGATGGGTCTTGCAATGGTCGAAGCTGCGCAACGTGCAGGCATTCGTATGGCACTACTTGATGTCGCTTATCTACATGCAGCTCTCGACAAGCCAGAACCGCTCGCGGAGCAGAAGCGTTTTTCGGATGGCACTATCGACAATTGGCTCGACCGAGTCGATGCGCTTGGTGAAGGCGATATCAGTGGTGAACACGGTCCAGGTTGGACAGTTGGTATGGCGCCACACAGTGTGCGCGCAGTGCATCCGAACGAGTTAGAAGAAGTAGTCGCAAATCGTCATGGCAAAGTTGTGCATATACATGTGAGCGAGCAGCCGGCAGAAAATGCTGCATGTGTTGCTGCTACTGGCAAGACACCGACGCAGGTGTTGGCTGATGCGGGTCTGCTTGGAAGGCACTTCACTGCAGTGCACGCAACCCACTTGACAACTTCAGACATCGAGCTGCTTTGTTCGAGTCACAGTGGTGTGTGTATGTGCCCAACAACGGAACGTGATTTGGCTGACGGCGTTGGACCTGCGAGTACGTTGAGCGCTGGTGGGGCAGTGTTGTCGCTCGGTACAGATTCGAATGCATTCATTGACTTGTTCGAAGAAGCTCGTGCAGTAGAAACCGATGAGCGACTCGTGACCGGTAAACGCGGTGCTCATACACCCGCAAGTTTGTTGATCGCGGCAACATCGGGTGGCGCAACTGCGCTTGGATGGGGTCAGCACGGTATTCAAGTTGGCGCTCCAGCCGATTTCATCGCGTTGTCGCTGGGTTCGGTTCGACTGGCTTCATTCGATGCCGCTCATGCTGCAGCACACATTGTTCATTCGGCGTCACCTGCCGATGTGCGGGATGTCTGGGTCGCTGGGCGTCAAATAGTGCAGGATCACAAACATCTAGCCGTGCCCGACGTGGTTGGTGGGCTTGGAAGGGCAATTGCCGCAGTCGTTACAATGTAAGCCTTATGGCCGTATTACCGATAGCAACAGTGGGTCACCCAGAACTCAAGTGGGTGGCAAAAGAAGTAACTCGCGAGCAACTTGCATTGCCAGAGACTCAAGCATTTATAGATGACCTCATCGAGACAATGCGTCATGCGAATGGCGCTGGTCTTGCTGCGACACAAGTTTTGCGCCATCAGCGCATCTGCGCAGTCGAGGTAGAAAACAACCCGCGTTATCCGTACAAGCCGCGCGTACCGCTAACCATTTTGGTCAATCCTGTGCTCACGCCGCTCGACGATCACATGTTTGAAAACATGGAAGGTTGTTTGTCGGTGCCAGGAATTCGTGGACAAGTAGCGCGCCACACCAGGCTTCACCTGACCGCGTGGGACCGAGACGGCAACCCGATCGACAAAGACATACTCGGACTTACTGCGTGCACATTTCAACACGAAGTTGATCACTTAGATGGCTTGTTGTTTCTCGACAAAGTTATTGATTCGGGAACCTTGACTACATGGGATTCGTTCAACCTGTTTCATCACGATGCGTTTGTAGAGCGCGCTAAGGCACTCGTAGCGAAGCACGGTTCGTAATGCTTGCGCTCAACAACATTGGTCACCTTGTTACGAATGACCCTGCGATTGGCAACGGTCCGCTTGGCATCATCAACAATGCAGGCCTCGTAGCTGATGACGAGGGCAAGATAGTTTGGTGTGGTCCGCAAGATCAGATTGATCAATACACCGAGGCGCAGCCAATCAATTGCGACGGGTGTGCAGTAATCCCAGGCTTTGTCGACAGCCACACGCACATCGTTTTCGCTGGAGACAGGGCATCTGAGTTTGAGGCTCGGATGGAGGGCCTTCCGTACGCGGCTGGTGGTATTCAGAGCACCATGAGGGCAACTCGTGCGGCCAGCGATGAACTGCTGTCATCAAATGCTCAGCATCTGGCTTACGAAGCTTTGTGCTCAGGCACAACGACACTTGAAGTGAAATCAGGTTATGGCTTATCGGTACTCGACGAAGAGCGTTCAATGCGCATTGCCAAGTCGGTAACCACCGAGACAACATTCCTTGGCGCACACCTGTATCCAACCGATGTTAAGCAAGAAGATTATGTTGATCTAGTTGTTGGTGAAATGCTGAATGCTTGTCTGCCGCACGCCAAATGGATTGATGTATTTTGTGATCGCGGTGCCTTCGATGTTGATCAATCACGCGAAATTTTAAAGGCTGGCGCAAAAGCCGGGCTTGGAACCAGGATCCATGCCAATCAGTTGCAACGAGGTGGAGGAGTACAACTCGGTATCGAGCTTGGAGTTGCGTCTTGCGATCACTGCACGCACTTGACCGAAAAAGACATTGAGGCGCTCTCGAGCGCTAATAAAACCACTGTGGCCACGTTGTTGCCTGCAGCCGAGTTGTGCACACGCTCACCATTTCCTCACGCGAAACACATGATCCAGCAAGGTGTAACGGTGGCGCTAGCAACTGACTGCAATCCAGGCTCCTCGTATACAACGTCGATGCCATTTGTGATGTCGCTAGCAGTGATCTTGATGGGCATGACGCCTGACCAAGCGCTGTGGTCGTCTACGCAGGGCGGCGCACAAGCCTTACGCCGAACCGACATTGGCAACTTGTGTGCAGGCTCACAAGCCGATTTGGTGGTGCTGGACGCTCCAAGCCATATCCACTTGGCGTACCGACCAGGTGTAAATCAAACTCGCGCTGTTGTACGTGGTGGCAAGTGTGTGGTCGGCGCGCTCTAATTGGTTACGAGGAGCTTTTCTTAAAAAGCGCTAAACGTTTTTGTGAAGTTTTTGGGCCAGATATTGCTTCGAGAACGCGGCGGCTCCAGTTGATCGACTCTGTCGATACACCCTGATTTTTAATCTCACTGCGTTGGCGGTCGAGATCTAGGGCAATACTCGCTAAGTTCTTCGGCAATTGCT
>JBIIWI010000024.1:0-18108 GCA_044339005.1 Ilumatobacteraceae bacterium | reverse complement strand
CAGCCGTTATTCACGCTGGTTTGATATGCAGGCCGGAGTCGCGAAGTATTCGAAAGATTTCACGAAGCGCCCGGTCAAAGGCCTCCTGGGGATCCAGACGTAACAGATTTCACGTCGGAGAACGCCATGAGGCCGCTGGGAGAAATCCCGGCGGCTTTTTTATTTCCCCCCAAAAAGTGTTCTCCGACGTGAAGCCAATCAATACAAACAAAAAGCAATGAAAGGAACAGAAAAATGCAAACACTGATAGCACCAGAAGAACAACACGAAACACTCGTGTTGTCAGCCAAACGATGCAGCGATGGCAACGGAACGTTGTCGTACCTGTTCTTCTCAGAAGAGTTTGTTGACATTCAACGCGCCAAGGCTGTGTGTGCGAAGTGTTCATCGCAAGCCGAGTGCTTGCTCGGTGCGCTCGATCGTGCAGAACCATGGGGCGTGTGGGGCGGTGAGCTCCTCGAAGAGGGTCGCATTTGTGCAACAAAACGACCGCGTGGCAGACCAGTGACGCGCAATATACGTGTCACCGTTGTTGACGAAGTGCCAATCCCCCGGCACCTCGTGGCATAAGACAACAAAGGGGCACGAAAACGCTCTAGTAAAGTGATTTCGTGCCCCTTTTGCCCCCGCAACAACGCAAGTTGTTGATCGCTGTAGTCGTGCTGGCTATCAGCGTCGGCGGTGGTTGGTTATGGAGCCGAGCATCTGAACCAACTCTTGATGCACGCTTAACAACACCGGGTGAAGTGCCATACCCAACGATTGCAACCAATAGTGCAGTTGCCGGAATGAGCCTCCCACAAGCATCTTTGCTTACTCTCGACAACAAAACAATTGACTCAACCGCACTTATTGGCAAACCACTGATTCTCAATTTTTGGTACTCAACGTGTGAGCCTTGCCGCCGCGAGATGCCGGTGTTGGCAGCAAGCGCCAAAACGCATAGTTCAACGGTTCGGTTCGTTGGCATCAATATGAATGACTCAATCGAAACGGCAACAGCATTCGCTGCAAAATACAATGTTACGTACGACATCATGTCCGATCCATCTGGTTCATTTATCGGTTCCCTTGGCATCGGCACTGCACCGATGACTCTGTTTGTCGATACTCAGGGAATAATCGTTGACCAAGTTGCAGGAGAAATCTCCGCCGACAAACTTGAGTCACTCATTACCAAGTGGTTTGCACAATGATCGCTTCTGTCGTGTTGGCTATCGAAGGCAACTTTGCCTACAGCTTTATGCTCGGCATTCTTGCTGCAGTCAACCCGTGCGGTTTCGTTTTGCTACCCGCATACCTGCTCTATTTTTTGGGCATTGACTCGACTAACCCCGCAGCACAACGGGCACCGATTCGTCGTGCGCTACTCGTCAGTGCTGCAGTGTCAAGCGGGTTCATGCTCGTCTTCCTCATCATCGGCACCATCTCGCGACTGTTCACGCAATGGATTGAACTTAATGCCAAATATGCAGGACTTCTCATCGGTGTTGCGTTGGTTGTAATGGGTCTTGCGATGTTGGCTGGTTGGAAACCATCGTTTATCACGCCGTCAATAACCGGTGAACGAGACCGTTCACTGCGCGCCATGTTTATTTTTGGCATTGCATACGCAGTTGCAAGCATTGGTTGCACCATCGGTTTTCTCACTACCGCAATTTTCGGATCTATTGGATTACACGGCTTTGCCTCCGGGGTTCTGAGCATTGTGCTGTACGGCGTAGGCATGGGGCTTCTCGTGAGCACATTGACTGTCACGCTTGCAGTTGCACAGGGCGGACTCTTGCGAGTGTTAAAAAACGGTTTGCGCTACATGGACAAACTTGCTGCTGGTTTCATCGTGCTGACGGGCCTCTATCTCACGTGGTATTGGTATGTCGCGGTGACCGAGCGCTCATCTGTTGGCAACGTCACGCAAAATGTTGAAGGTTGGCAATCATCGGTCGCCACTTTCCTGCAGCGGCAAGGTTCGTGGCGTCTCGGTTTAGTGTTCTGTGTTGTTGTTGGTGGTGCGATCGTTGTCAATCAATTGCGATCACGAAACAGTAAGTCTCAGTAATGCTCGCCGACCTTCTTGCACACCCTGAGGTCGTTGAGTCGAGCATCCTGCGTAGCAAGTTTGGTTTCATGGCCTTTCACGGCGGTGGATTGGAAGAACAAACAGACGTGATTGCACAGGCCGCAGCCGAACAATCAGGTGCTTCGTACTACGGCATTCACCAACCCAAGGCTCTCAAGTGGCATATTCCATCCCACCAGATTGATCCAGAGCATTCACCGGTTCTTGCAACATTTTTGGATCACGTAGATGTTGTAATCACCATTCATGGGTTTGGCCGCAAAGGTTTATTCACCACCCTGTTGCTGGGCGGTCAAAACCGCACGCTTGCCTCTCACGTTGCTGGTCACCTGCGCACCGCATTGCCTGCATATGAAATTGAAGACGATCTTGCCAACATTCCGTCTGACTTGGCTGGTCAACACGACAACAACCCGGTTAATCGAGTGCGCAATCGTGGTGTTCAGATCGAGCTTCCACCACGCGTGCGAGGCTCGAGCCCGCTGTGGTGGGATTGGGAAGGCCCGCACCTCACCCCACACACGCTGTCTCTGATCACTGGACTCGTGAGTTCAGTAAATACCTGGAGTAAATAAGTCTTTAGAAAGCCCGCACCGGACGAATCTGGATATTGATAACGAGCTTGAGGTTAGCGGTCTGAGCGCCGTTAGAGAACTGCTGGTACGTCGCATTGCTAGCGTCGCTCTCAGAAGAACTCCAATAGTAGCCAATGGAAAAACCACGAACCGATGCTGCACTTCCCCCAGCACATACGATTCCACCGCCATAAGCCTGTCCGGTGCTTTTCGCATATTTGCACAACTCATTGAGTTCATCTTTCGCTGGCAGAAACCAATCAGTTTTTGAATTGTTTGTGTATGCCCAAGTAACACCTGCCACGTATGAACTCGTGGAAACACTTCCTTCTCCTGTAAGGCGACTGTAAATCTGGTTTGTATTGGCCATACCCATACCAATAGCTGTTGCTGCAGTACGGCTTGCAGTTTGTGCTGTTGAATTACCCGAATAGATACTGAAACTTTGACAATTATTATTGTTTGCACCGTCGGTTGGGTTGTAACACTTTGCGGTTGTAGTTGCCCAAGGAATGGTAAATGATTCGTCCGCTGGTGCGGCTTCAAGATAATGGCAGTTGGTTCCACAGTCAGAGCCTGTTGACGTGAATGCTGTTGCGGAGTAATAAAACACTGGGCCACCGCCAGGGCCTGTATCCACCCCCGCTGTGCACGATCCGCCAGTTGCACACGTCAATGCGACAGTTGTGGTTGTTGCTGCAACAGTTGTTGCACGAGTAACGCTGATCGTCACAATGTTCGTTGCTGGTGCCGATAACACACCCTGGCTATTGGCAACATACACCCGGTAGTAACCGTTCGTTAGTGCTTCGACGTCAATCGCAATTGATGTTGGGGTGTTGGCGGAGGTCACTGTTCCTTTTGCCCAACGATGTGATGGTGCTGATGTGATATCAGAAACTGTTTTGACAACAAAATCGCCTTCAGTAAAATAGATCGTGCCAGCAACATTTGCTGTCACCGTGACAGCTTTAGGCAACGTATTCCCTTGAATTGTTGTAGCCGACAACGACACCGACGGCACAACTACTGCGGTAGTAGTTGCGGTAGTGGATGTAGGAACAACATTCAGCGCTGCAGCCGAACGTACCCAAGTCTGTTCATTACCTAACTCACACACGCCGGTCACGGGCCAATGCAGCACCCCGGTTTTGGCATCGGCACACAACAGTGCCACTTTGCCTGCACGAACCGAACGCAATGGCGTAACACAACCCGACGAGGGTGCAACAGAAACTAATCGTGATCGATCCAACCGCTTGACCGAAGAAGCATTCCAACACAACAACGGTGCAGATTTTGTTGCAGACCAAAACTGCGCTGCACCAACACACTTATCGCCTGACATCACGCGACTTGCCACACCTGACGAAGCATCTACACACACGGTCACGGCGCTAGGCAAACGTACGGCTTGAGCCCCGCCACCCGACCACAACACACCCGCCAACAATGCAACAGCAATACCCACACGGCTCAAACGATTCATCACAATGTCCTGTCCTGAAACAACCGGACACGGAGGTGTGAGGGGTATGCCTCACAGACTACCTAACAGTTTTGTAAATTAGGGCTAACAGAGACCCTTTATGGGGCGAGGCGTTCGATTGTCCACTCGGTTGAGGCAATTGTCGAGCGTGAATATCTGAAACGATCGTGCAAGCGGCTTGGTCGGCCTTGCCAAAACTCGAAAGCGATTGGCTCAATTACCCAACCGCCCCACATGGGTGGACGAGGCACATCGACACCTTCAAATTGCTGGCGGTACTGCTCAAGTAGTTCAGCCAACACCGAGCGATCGTTGATCACTTGTGATTGAGGTGAAGCCCACGCACCGAGCTGTGAATCTCGTGGTCGCGATGCAAAATATTCGTCACTTTGTGCTTCCGCGAGTCGGCGTACCGACCCGCGCACACGTGCCTGACGTTGCAAGTCGAGCCAAGAAAAAACTGCTGCCGCAACTGGGTGTGATTCAAGTTGTTCGCTCTTGCCGCTTGTGTAGTTGGTGTAAAAGACCAGACCGTTTGCATCAACTTGACGTGCAAGGACAATGCGAGCGTCAGGGATACCGTCGTCTGCAATTGTCGACACCGACATTGCGTTTGGTTCTGCTACTCCGGCAGATGCAGCCTGTTCGTACCAAATGTTCCACTGCACAAATGGATCATCGTGTAGATCATTGCGATCGAGCCCTGCACTTTCGTATTGAATTCGGCGATCACGGAGCGACATGACTGCCCACCATTTACTTTGGCGAAATGCGCGTGATGCCGCGCATGTAAGGGTGTAATGCTTCGGGGATAATGACCGAACCGTCTTGCTGGCGATTGTTTTCGATGATTGCCGCCCACACGCGAGGGACTGCAAGAGCTGAGGCATTTAATGTGTGCGTCATCTCAGTGCCTTTTTGGCCGGTGCGCTTAAACCGAATGTCTGCACGGCGAGCTTGATAATCGCTGAACCAACTGATTGAGCTCACTTCAAGCCACGAGTCTCCGCCCGGCACATAGACCTCGATGTCGAAACTGCGGTGATGGCTTTGGCCCAAGTCGCCGGTGCAGATTTCGATAATGCGATACGGCAAGCCAAGCACAGCGATTGTTCCTTCAACGCGGCGCACGAGTTCTTGCAACATTTCGGGTGCTTGCTCGGGCGTCGTGACCGACAAGATTTCAACTTTGTCGAATTCATGAGTGCGTAACATGCCACGTGTGTCGCGTCCAGCAGATCCGGCCTCGCGTCGATAACACGATGTGTGCGCCATGTAACGCACAGGCAGCATTGCTTCGTCGAGTACTTCGCCTGCATGAATAGACGTCAGTGAAGATTCGGCAGTTGGAATACACCAGAGATCGTCGCGCTCAATTGCATATGCATCATCGGCAAACTTTGGAAGTTGGCCCGTTGCGGTGAGCGTTGCTGTGGTAACGAGAGATGGCGGACGGATTTCTTCGAATGCATCCGCGTTGCGGTCGAGCGCAAGTTGGCACAGGGCGCGGGCCAATGTCGCTCCTGCTCCGCGTTGCATCGTAAACATGGCGCCACTGATCTTGACCGCGCGCTCATTGTCGAGAATGCCCAAAGCAGTCGCTGTCTCCCAGTGGGGCACGCGCTGATAGTCGGGAAATGACGCGGGCATATTGATTGGCCCGGTGATCGTTGGATTCTCGTGATCCCCTGCACCGTCAACCGCGTCGGGATGTGGTGTATTTGGAATGCGCAGCAGCACGTCACGCAGTGATTCGGTGAGTTGGTCGAACTCTGCAACCAGTGCCTGTTCGGCGTCGCCGAGCGAACGGCTTTGTGCCATCAAGGCTTCCGCTGCGTCGTTGTCACCTGAGCGGCGAAGGGCACCAACCTGTTTGGAGAGCTCGTTCACTTTGGCACGCGTGGTGTCTCGTTCGGTCGTGATATCACGCAATCTGGCGTCGAGGGTCTCGGCTTCTTTGAGCTGTACAAGAAGCTCAGGTTTATGTCGTCGCGCCAATAAGGCACGGACCATCTCGGGGTCATTTCGTAAAAGTCGAACGTCAATCACTGAGAATTCACTTTAGCGTTGCGGCGTGGCGCAACGGGTCTGATTTGCGTACGCTGATATGCGTGAGTACTACTTCTGCATCATTTGGCAATGCCGCTGTGCAAGTAGACCAATTGGTGATGCGCTACGGAGCGGTCACTGCTGTTGAGCAGGTCTCATTTAATGCGCATGCAGGTCGAGTCACGGTCATTCTTGGACCAAACGGTGCTGGCAAGACATCGACTATTGAGGCGTGCGAAGGTTTTCGATCGGTCACGTCGGGGTCGGTGCGTGTGCTGGGTCTTGACCCACATCGAGACCGGAAGCAACTCAACAAGCGCATTGGTGTGATGTTGCAAGATGGTGGTATCTATCCGACCGCTCGCGTAGGCGAAGTCGTTGCCCATTACTGCAGTCTCTATGGCAAAGGTGTTGTTGCTTCCGAAGTGATCAAGAAAGTTGGTCTTGAGCACCGCACGAAAAGCACCTGGAAAAAACTCTCCGGTGGCGAGCAGCAAAGGTTGTCCCTGGCGCTTGCACTGACCGCACGACCAGAAGTTGCATTTTTGGATGAACCGACATCGGGAGTTGACGTCAACGGTCGCGACATGATTCGCGCTGTCATCAAAGATCTGGCATCAACTGGTTGTGCCGTTGTGCTTGCAACTCACGAACTTGATGAAGCCGAACGATGCGCCGACGATGTAGTGATTTTTCATCAAGCCAAAATTGTTGCTAATGGTTCGCTTGAGTCAATCCGATCGCAGAGTTATGAAATTCGCTTTCGTTCGGGGATCGCTTTTGATGTTGAGGCGCTGGCAAAGTACCTCGACTTCCCTATTCAAAACTTGGGCGACGAATACGTCATCACCGGCACAGCTGATGCCGCCGTGATCGGCAAGTTTTCTGAGTGGATGTCGTTCCATGGCGCCGATATTCGGGATCTACGTGCAGGTGCACAACGCCTTGGGGATATTTTCCGACGCCTCACCACAGGCGGTGTGCAATGAGAATGTTGTTCGCTCAACTACGTTCAGAAATTCGAGTGATTGCGCGCAATGCCGAACAGTTGCTTGTGATTATCGGTATCCCAGCAGCGCTCCTGATCTTCTTCAGCCAGGTCGATGTATTGCCAACCAATGGGCAGACACCTATTGACTTCTTGCTGCCAGGCATTTTTGCACTCGCCATCATGTCAACAGCCATGGTCAGCCTTGGTATTGCCACAGGTTTCGAACGCTCGTATTCGGTGCTCAAGCGCCTCGGTGCAACACCACTCGGCACAGGTCGTCTGATCCTTGCAAAAAGCCTCGCAGTTGTACTTGTTGAATTGCTTCAGTTAGCGGTGCTGTATTCGATTGCGGTGATGCTTGGCAAAGATGTCGCCACAGCCAATGTGGCGTTGCTTGTTGTTGCGCTCTTTGCAGGAACACTCGCCTTTGCAGGAATTGGATTATTGATGGCGGGCACTCTGCGCGCAGAAATCAACTTGGCTGCCCAAAATGGCCTCTATCTCTTGCTGCTCCTATTGGGTGGAGTCATTTTCCCACTCGACGAGCTTCCTGAGCCTTTGCAGAATGTTGGAAAAATGCTTCCTTCGGGCGCACTGGCCGACGTACTTCGTGGCGCAATCACCGATACTGCTGCTTACGGACAAAGCTCTTGGATTGTGCTTGCGTGTTGGGCGCTACTGGCGCCACTTACAGCCGCAAAGTTTTTTCGCTGGAGTTGATCTCAGAATTATTTTGCTTCTTTGGAGTAACTCGCCTCAGCAAAAAATCGCCCGATAAATCGACGGAAAAATATCACGACGATTATCGTCCACAGAAACAAGCTTCCAGCACTTTTCATCACTGCACCAGCAAGTTGCTGATCAGTGGTTACTGAAAGACCCCAAACGCGAACTGGAATGTCATAGTGCTTATAAACCGATCCTTCTGCAAATGTCAACCACGCCGCAGGCACGGTAGGAATCACGGACATCAAAAAGAGAAAGATCATCATTCCGCCGTACTGCAAGCGAAATGATCTTTCTGGACCACAGACTGGCATCCACATCAAGAGTGATGTCAATACGAGCAAGATGTGCAGGCTGTAGTGCAACGGCCCGTTAGACACACTGCGATTCACCACATCGGGGATGTGTGCGACCATGACCATCACATTGAACAACAGGCCAGCTACAGGTGCACGACTCAGAAACTTCATAACTCTGAAACCACGACCCGTCCCGAAGATGGCATCAAACAACCACTTCGGTGTAGCCAACAACATCAATGGCGGCACAAAGTACGACAGCATCATGTGCTGCATCATGTGCACCGAATACAAATACTCTTCAGCGATGTCGTGAATAGGCCAATCTGACGCGATCCACATCAACAAGGCACCTGCAGTGAAACATTGAATTTGTCGGCGGGTCACAACCGCTCCGTTGGTAACTACACGTGGACCAATCACTTTGACCGCATAAACATAACTTCCAATAATCACAATCATCAGCAGCCACACTTCAACGTGGGCTTGGAATCTCCAGGGATCAACCCCTGCTAGTGAACTAGCCAAAGAACTTGAATGTAGCCAGAGCGGCACAATACACACCCACGGCCAAAAAAAGACCGGTATAAAACAACCAGCTGAACAACTTGTTGTCAAACTTGAGGTGCATGAAGTAGCTCACAACCATCACAAACTTGATCACCATCATGGTCAGCAAGGCCGGCATAAAAAGCCAACCGAAATCGACATAGTACGTAGAAACTTCGAGCGCGGTAATCGCAGCCAAAATCAAAGCAATGCGCACGTACCCCGATGTTGAAAGTCCGTGTTCTGTTGCGTGAGAGTCGGTCGTTGCAGTCGTATTCATGATTATGCCGGAATCAAATAGATAAGGGTGAAAATGATGATCCACACGATGTCAACGAAGTGCCAGTACAAACCGATCATTTCAACTGTTTCTGCACGGCTGCCCGGCACCTTATTGTTCTTGAGCATGCCTCGTAGTGCCAACAACATGATGAGTCCAACGGTGACGTGTACTCCGTGAAACCCTGTGAGCACATAAAAGCTTGAGCTAAAGAGGCTGGTGGAGAAACCCATACCCTCGTTGTAGAAGGCAGTGAATTCGTACACCTGGCCACCAACAAATGTTGCTCCAAGTAGTGCGGTGATTACTAACCACAAGTTGGTTGATTTGTCATCTCGCTTGTGCGCAGCAGATACCGCCAACACCATGGTGAGCGAGCTCATCAACAACACAAAACTGCTCACTGACGTGAACGGAATGTCGAATACTTGTGATGGTCGTGGCCCAGTACCTACGCGACCGCGATACAGCATGTAGGTAGAAATAAGTCCACCGAACAAGAGGCACTCTGTGCCCAAGAACAACCACATACCCAACTTGACATTGGACAAACCCGTTGATGTATGTGCGGCACCTTCGTGCGTGTCGTGTGTTGTAGATAAATTATCCAACGTGAACCACATCCTTTGATGTATCGCCCGACGAAGGTGGGTCGAAGTCGGTATCTGGAGCAGTGCTTGGCTCAAGTGCCCAACCAAATGCACTGAAAAGAATGATGACTCCACCAAAAATCGCTAATGGCACCGAGTAAATAACACCTAGGCACGTAACGGGCAGACCGAACGCAAGCAAGATTGGCCAGTACGAAGGTGACGGCATATGAATGTGTGCATCAGCATTATCTTCAAGCTGCTTGAGCACTTCTTCGGCTGTCGCCACCTGTTGCATTTGACCATTTGCATCTTCGGCGTACTTACGGTGGAAGAACTCGTCGAGGTGATGCACGGTTGGGATTGAATCAAAGTTGTGTTCTTTTGGTGGGTTGCTCGTCATCCACTCAAGGCTGCGTGCGCCCCATGGGTCGAGTGGTGCAACTTTGCCGCTCCGCGCGGTGATGAAAATGTTGACGAGGAACAAGAAGACTCCGACAACCAATACGAGTGAACCAATCGAGGCCACGAGGTTCCAGAATCCAAAGTTAAAGAAACCTTCGCCTCCACGGTTCTCTGTCCAAATGTACATACGACGTGGCTGACCCTGTAGACCCAGAATGTGCATCGGACCAAATGTGAGGTTCATACCAATCACCATGAACCAGAAGTTCCATGTGCCGAGCTTTTCGTTGAGCATTTTGCCAAACATTTTTGGCCACCAGTAGTAGAAGCCAGAGAACAATCCGAGCACTGCTCCACCGAACAGCACGTAATGGAAGTGGGCAACGATGTAATACGTGTCGGTTTGCTGAGTGTCGGACGGTGCAACTGAGTGGGTTACACCCGACAAACCGCCGATGGTAAACAGAACAATCAAACCAATTGCAAACTTCATTGCAGTAGTAAACCAAAGCTTGCCGCCCCACAGTGTGAGCGTCCAGTTAACGATCTTCACGCCCGTAGGTACCGCGATCGCCATTGTCGAGATCGAGAACACTGCAACAGAAACTGGACCGAGACCCGATGCAAACATGTGGTGGGCCCACACACCCCAACCCACGAAACCAATCGCAGCTCCGGAGAAAACTACGAAGGGGTAGCCGAACAACGGTTTGCGTGAAAACACTGGGAGAACCTCGGAGATAATTCCGAAGCTTGGCAGGATGAGGATGTACACCTCAGGGTGACCGAATATCCAGAACAAGTGCTGCCACAACAGTGGGTCTGCGCCAGATGCAACGTCGAAGAAAGTTGCACCGTAGTTGCGTTGGAATGAAAGCAAGAACAACGCGACGGTGATAACTGGAACCGCGAATGCCAGCAAGAACTGGACAACCAAAATCATCCAAGTAAAGATCGGCATGCGCATGAGCTTCATTCCAGGTGCACGCATATTGAGCACTGTCACAATCAAGTTGATTGCACCAGTAAGTGAAGCAATGCCGGTTATCTGAAGTCCGAGTGTCCAGAAGTCGACACCGTGGCTTGGTGAAAAGATCGGACCAGAGTTTGGCGCGTACATGAACCAACCACCATCAGCTGCCCCACCCAAAAACCACGACAAGTTGATGAAGAGTCCACCGAAGAGCAATGCCCAGAACCCGAAGGCATTAATGCGAGGGAATGCAACGTCTCGAGCGCCAATCTGCAATGGAATGAAGTAGTTAGCAAAACCTGCTGCCATAGGCATCACGAATAGAAACACCATCGTCGTGGCGTGCATTGTGAACATCTGGTTGTACATGTCAGCATTCAGGATCTTGCCATTTGGGAGTGCGAGTTGCAGACGAATCAAAACTGCTTCAAGACCACCAACCAAAAAGAAGAACATGGCTGTTGCCATGTACATAATGCCGAGTTTTTTGTGATCGACAGTAAATACCCATTCACGCCAGCCCTTTGTAACAACAGGACGCTTGAGTGCGCCCATTGCCGAAGATGGAGTTGCAGGTGCGACAACTGCGATCGACTGCGTATCCAATGACACTGGGCGTTCAATGATGGCCATAAGGATCTCCGTTTACTTGAGCGTGAGCAGGTAGGCGACGAGTTTTTCGATATCAGATTCACTCAAACCGAGGTTTGGCATTCCGCGATATTTACCACCGGTGTCGGCTAGTAATGCCGGATTGGCGTACATTGGCTTTTTCTCTGGGGCGTTGCGCAACCAGCCACGTAGGTCAGTTTGATTGAGGCACGGCTCACTAACACCTGCAAGATACTTCTCGCCAAAAGTTGCCGATTCAGACTTCCAAACATCTGCGCGACATTCTGGTGTGAGCAAATCAAACATTGCGCCAGCAAACGTGTTGCGGCTCATCAGGTGAGAAAGGTTTGGTGCTGCACCCGACCACACGTTTTCGTCTGGAGCTGCAATTACTGGCGTGCCATCTTCGCGAGTAAGTCCGTTGACTTGGTGACAACGCGTGCACTGATTGAGAAACACTGTCTCGCCTTCTTTTGCGAGCGTGTTCGCTGCAGGTGCCGCATACGGCTTGAGTTCATTGGCAACCCATTTTGCAAAGTCTTCTTTGCTTAAGGCAACTGCTTCCATGCGCATATTTGCATGTGACAAGCCACAAAACTCGGTGCACTGACCAGCATAAATACCAGGCACATCGGCCTCAATACGGTTAAGAGTAATTCGGCCAGGCACTGCATCACGCTTGCCGTTGAGAGCTGGAATCCAATATGAGTGAATGACGTCGCGGCTTGTCTCGCGCAACAACACTTTGGTGCCAACGGGAATTACCAACTGGCCAGAGGTAATGATCGGCTGAGTAATGCCATATTCGTTGTTGGCCGGGTAGTCATACTCCCACCACCACTGCTGACCAGTCACGTTGATGATCATCTCCGTGTCGCTTGTCTTATTCAAATCAAACACGGTGCGGAACGTAAATACACCTACGACAGCCAAAATGAGCGCTGGGATGATGGTCAACGTGATTTCAAGCGCAGGATTACCGTGGCTCTGTTTTGGAATCGGCTGGCCTTTGTCGCGAAACTTGATGATGCTGTAGACAACAGCTGCCGCAACGATCAACCCGATGATTCCAGCAACAGCAAAAACTGGTTTTTGCAACGTGTCGATCTTTTGAGCGTTCGGACCTTTTGGTACCCATGTATCTTGCGGTGCATTGGACGCACAGCTTGCAAGGAACACTGTTCCTGCAGTACCGAGAATTACTGTCTTCAGTCGACCTATCACTCGTCCAAGCATATTGACCTGGGGTGCAGCATCCGAAGCGTTCTTGATGTGGTTCACGGCACTACCACCACGATGCTTTGACCTTCAAGACCCGGAACAGACAAGGTGTACGGCTCGCCGCTTACTGCTGGCTTATTAATGGTCAGCGTCAACCATTGCTCGGCGCCCTCAGAAATCAACTGAGTACAGGTGATCAGATCTTCCATCACTCCATCAGCAATTTGTTTTTTGCCCAAGTGTGCGCTCAGTCTAAATTCGCCTGCATCTTTGTTGCGGAAAATGATGTTGGATGGGTTGGATCGCCTCAGCGTGATTGAATCTTGAAATCCTTCAATTCCTTGCACCTGTGCAGTGAGCTTGCCATCAACCAATTCAATTGTCGCATCCGCACCGCTCGTAGCAGAAATGGTTTCTGATACACCTTTATCAAAATGATCGGATTTCTCAGCACCACACTCTTGGTGCGAATAGTGATCCTCTTCTGCAGCAACAACCAAGTCCTCGCGCAAACCAATGCCCATGCTGACGATGCCAGCACCGACAAGTCCAAGCGCCGCAAGCACTGCAATTGTTTGAACAATGCTCTTTTTGAGTTGAGGTCGAATACTGATGAGGAGCCCAACCAACGAGATAGCAGAAGCGGCCACGATAAAAATGATTGCTCCAGCATCCTTGCTAATTGCCAACATCACTCGTGAGAATGAAAAAATAATCACAGCAACACCGATAGCAGCCAAGACTGGATACTCGATCGGATTCAGTATTCGCTCACGAATACTTGCGTTATACGAAACGTCTGCCGAGCTTCTCTCGCTCCAAGCCTGCACAGTCCACTCGACCAACGTGGCGAGTATTGCGACGATTCCAAAGATGAAAACCACCGGAGTCGTGATCGTGCCAACTAATACAAGAGAGAAACCTGCAGCACCTACGAGAGGCCACATGCTTGGCGTTGGCGTGTCAACTGTTGCTGCTGATGTTTGATCTTCTGCAGCGTGACCATCGCGAGTGAACAACGTAATTCCAGTGAGCAGGCTTGTCGCGGCCAGGAGACCAATAAGTGCAACTGCACCCAATGCGGACGGATGAACCAACAGCATGTACAACGCAAATGAAAATGCGCTTAAGCCGGTGATCGCGATGAGGTATTTAGATCCGGGAGTAAACATTGCTCGTACCTACTTCTGCACGTATACGACGAACCACAGTGCAACAAACACCGCGGTGAGGAAATACCAGTACAGCGCATGCGCGCTCATCACACTTGAGTCACCGAGGCGACCAGCAACTGCTCTAAACATTGTGACAATTGAAAACGCAACACCAGTTACAAGCAACGCAAGCATTGTTCCTGTGATGGCATAAAACATTGTTTGGTAAGAGCCGTCAGTAAGGCCCATCCCCATTTGCATATACACCGCAACCTGTGCGTTGATGGCGGCGATTCCAATAAATGCAGTGACTGCAAGTGCCATCGTTGCATGCGATGAATCATTGCGGCGTGTCGAATAGACGGCCCATTGCGCCATCACACAGGCAATCACCATTGTGACCGCCATTGTGTTCGTAGCGACTTCAGGAACCTTGATCTCTGACGGCAACCAATCGTGGATCATCTTGCCGCGAGCAGATTCGCGCAACGGTGATGCATCACGAAACTTGAACCACATACCCAACATGCCGAACATCAGCATTGTTCCGGCTGCAGCGACTGCACTTGTTGCTACCAATATTGAGCTACGTGGTGCTGGGCGTGCGCCACTTGGCAACGCGTGTGAAGTTGTTGTGCTCATTGATCGCTCCAAACATCTGCGCTCACTGTTTCGCCATTGCTCAACGACTTGATTGAAATGGCTATCGCGCTCAATAGGCACAACGCCATCAAGACGTGGCCAGCAGAGACAACCGTGTTGAAAAGTGTTTGTGGACCTGAGTAATCAAAATCACTCACCACACCAGCAACCTGATCTTTCGCGAAGTAATACGGTGCTGAAGCGAGAACTGTTGCAAAAAGTCCGAGTGCTCCGATTCCGATTACGGAAGCATCTGGAATCTTTCGTCCCCACAGTGCTGGACCAAAGTATGAAATGGCGCCCCAGGCGCACAGCATTGCTCCGTACGTAATGTAGGTAACTGCTGCTTCTTCAAACACACTGCCAGTGAGGTTTACAGATTCGATCTTCTGTACGGCATTTCCAGCCATGCCCACAACAATCATGCCGACACCCAAAAATGTTGGGACCAGCGGTGCAATCAATCGTGTCGTCCCTTTTTGAATTGCCAACAAGGCGAGCAAAGTAACGACTACTACGCCCAAGACTGGCAACAAGTTGAACCACGCATACGGAATTGCGCTCTTGAGCTTGTCGGTTAATGTGCCACCCCATACAAAGACATGAGATGTTTGTGTCACAGTGCCAAACATTGCGGTTGAAACAAGTCCAACACCAATCAACATTGCACCACGCAATGGTTGGCGAATTCGCGCGGCAACTGGTGCCAACTCGGCGAGTAAACCAATTGCTGGAATGACGTAGAGGAATGTTTGCGGCTGGCTGAAACCCCAACCGAGCCAGGTATCAATTCCTTCATTGCCTCCAAATACCAAACGTCCATAATGATGATCAACTGCCACATAGATGAGCGATCCGAGCAGTACGGGCAATGTCAAGACAATTGAAATTGCGGAAACAAAAACCGACCAAGAAAACATTGGAATCTCAAGCAATGAAAGTCCGGTGCGACGCGATGTCAAAACTGTCGTTAAGAGCGACACCGCAGCGGCAATTACGCCTACTAAACCGACTCCAATACCCATCAAGTACAGATCAACCATTTGTGGGTTTCCGCCACTAGGACCGCCGTTGGCAATGATTGAGCCAATTACTAGTCCACTAGCGATCAGCCATGCATAAAAACCAAACATTGCGAGACGAGCAAAGCTCAGCGACTTCGAACCAACCTGAGTTGGCACGACAGCAATGCCAAATCCAAGTGCAAGTGGTAATAAAACGCCGAAAGTTGCCCCAGTGCGCAGCATTGCAAAAAGCTGGGTAACGCTATTCGAATTAAAAATTGCTGTATCAGGTGCAATTCGCTCAATGCCAAGTGCGATTCCGACGCCAACGATGTTCAACATCCAGAGAGCACTCGCACCTACAAAGAGGCGTCCTATTTTTTTGTGATCAGTTGTGGTTACCCAATTTGCCACAGTGCCCAGGGCGCTCGATGTGGCTGCATGACCTGCAGTGGCGGTGGAATTGACCGTACTCATGACTAGAACAGACTAACAATGAGAAGGCCGCGCGCCCGAACTTCTTCCAACACTGAGCACTAATTCACGAGCACGTCTACGGTCAATGCCATAAACAACACCGAGACATAGGTAATTGAAAAAGAGAACAACCGCATTGATCGGGATTCGGATGGGTCACGACCCAACCGGATTGATCCGAGGATAAAAAGAGTTCCAAATAGCAATGCTGTAATTCCATATATATAGCCAAGATTGGCGACTGGGACGAGTGCGAGCGAAGTGGCCGTCAGGATCACCGAATAAATGACCATCGAACGAACTGTCTCTCGCATTGTTGCAACTACCGGCAACATGGGCACGCCGGCGGCCCGATAGTCGTCGGAATGCCGAATTGCCAAGGCCCAAAAATGCGGTGGCGTCCAAAAGAAGATGACCAAAAACAGAATCACTGGCGCCCAGCCGAGCGAGTTTTGCACTGCGGCCCAGCCAACCAATACTGGAACTGCTCCTGCGGCACCGCCAATAACGATGTTTTGTTTGCTCGTACGCTTCAACCACAGCGAGTAGATGCAGACATAAAACATGGTTGCGCTGAGTGCCAATATTGCTGAAAGTAGGTTCGCACCACTCCACAGCACTGCAAATGCTGCAATCTCAAGAAGAACTGCAAAAATAAGAGCATTACGGGGACGTACATCGCCCGTTACTAATGGACGACCTTGCGTGCGCACCATCAATGCATCAATATCGCGGTCTATATACATATTGATTGCATTTGCTCCACCGGCAGCAAGTGACCCCCCGAGCAAAGTGATGGCCATCAAGCTGACAGACGGCCACTTGCCTGCCGCGAGCACCATGGTGGGGATTGTTGTCACCAACAGCAATTCAATGATGCGCGGTTTCGTCAATGCAATATAGGAACCAAATTTCGAGCGCTGCTTTTTGCTGTCGCCGCGCCGTTTCCCATCGCCATGACTAAATAAACGGGAGCTAATCCGCGAGGGAACTATTGGTTGAACGCCTAGAGCCACGGGTCAAGGCTACGCCAAGGCCGTTCCGCTACGGCACACTAGAAGTGTGAACAATTCGGAAGTTGGGCCGACAACTGTCAAAGAGCCGGACGTTGATAGCGCAATTGATACCGATCGCCCATGGATTGTTCTGGTTTGGAATGACCCGATCAATCTGATGTCGTATGTCACTCTCGTGTTACAAAAGCTTTTTGGTTACAGCCTCGAAAAAGCAACCTCACTTATGCTCGACGTACACCACAAAGGTCGAGCGGTAGTTTCCAATGGAACTCGCGAGCGAGCAGAACTCGATGTTTATCGTCTGCACGAACACGGTCTCTGGGCAACAATGCAACGCGAAGACGCATAAATGGCTCGCAAACACAAAGGTCCAATTCGGGCGCTTGCAAAAAATGAATATGCGTTGTTGCTTGAAAGTTCAGACAAAGAAGCATTGATCGGTTTGCTCGACCAACTGCGTGACAGTTTGATGAGCGGATCAACGAACGAAAATCTCAAGCGGCTTTTCCCCACCGCATATCACCAAGATCCAAAACACGATGAGGAATACCAGCGTCTCATGCGCGACGACCTATTGGCTTCACGCTTGCAATCACTTGGCGTAGCTACATCGGTTTTGGCACGTGAGTCTGTTGACAATATGACTGTCCTGACATCGCAAGAGTTGGACGAGTTTGCGCGATCAATCAATAACTTGCGTCTTGTTCTTGGCACCTTGTTGGACATTGATGAGTCCGACATTGATGTTGATTTGGACGAGGATGACCCAGACGACCAACGCCTTGCGCTGTATGGGTACCTGGGCTGGTTGCTGGACTGGGCTGTGACTGCCCAACTGGGTGAATACTCATGATGGGAATCAATAGCCACGGGGGAAACAGGGAAAGCCAGTGATAGATTTCAAGGGCTCTTCCAACAGATAGTTCGTCCATGCCCCCATCGTCTAGTGGCCTAGGACACCACCCTTTCAAGGTGG
>JBIIWI010000075.1:0-5784 GCA_044339005.1 Ilumatobacteraceae bacterium | reverse complement strand
CGCCCTAGTCGCTGTTAGCCTGAACAGTCCTGAAATCTTCAGGTCATTTAACGAAAGAATGGGTAGTCGAAGTGGCAAATATCAAGAGCCAAAAGAAGCGAATCCTCACCAACGCCAAGGCCACCTCGCGCAACCGCGCGACGAAGAGTGAAGTGCGTACACGCTTGAAGAACGCCACCGAGACAATCGGTACTCCTGAAAACCCAGAAGCTTTGCGCCTAGCCGTTAAGCGCCTCGACATGGCCGCTTCAAAGCGTGTCATTCACCCTCGTCAAGCAGCTCGCAAAAAGAGCCGCCTGATGAAAAAAATCAACGCCGCGAAGTAGACCTTCCGCCCGTTTTTGCATGTTGCGGTGCGCCGCCCATGCGACTCAATCTTGCTACCAAGATTTCCATTGTCAATTCTTCTTCAAGGTCTTTGCCACCGCGTAAATCAATATCGGCTCTAGCCAGGAGCTGTAAAGCTGCAGCAATATTGGCAGCACCCAATCTCCTGTAAGTCTCTAAATATTTCTTTCCTTGAAACTCGCTCTTTGCGCCTATGACCGCCATGGCTTCGCTCGCAGTGTGCACCTCAGGCCCATCCAGCTTGAGAAGCTTCACGTAGTGATTGTGCAGGATTGCCATCAACTGCAGTGGATGTGATTCACCACTTCGTATCATGCGGCGCAACATTGCAATTGCCTTTGGCGAGTTTGAAAGATCGATCGCATCGGTCAAATCCCATGGCATGACACTGCCCTCTTGGCCGAGGAACGGTTCTATTTCGTCAACGGTGAGTTTCTTGTTTGTGCCGTATGTTGAAACCAAGACTTCAATAATTGAAGGAAGCCTCGCTTGGTCTTGGCCGAGCCACTCAATCAACATCTTGAGCCCACCCGAATCAACTTTGAGTCCCGCTTCGGTCAGCTGTTCTTGGAACCACATCGAGAGTTCGTTGAAACGACTTGGTGGTGATGTATTTATCGTTGTTGCACCCGCTTGCTTAAGCGCATCCGTTATCGATTTTGCAAGCTTGCCTGATCCTGTAAGCACAAGTTGTGTGTCTTCAAGCGGCTGCACAAGATATGCGACAAGCGGCTTGAGTTGATCAACAGTTGCTTCACCAATACCTCGCAACACCACCACTCGGTCGCCACCAAAAAGCGAGCCAGTCTGAGCTCCAACCATTGCATTTGAAATTTCTTGTTCTCGGTCGTCAGCCCCAAGCGATTCCAAATCATGGCTGAGAAGCATCGTGTTGCGGTCACCATCTCCGATGAGTTGCGTGACAAGTTCGGAAAGTTTGGCCGAAACCAATCTGGCATCACTGCCCGTAATCAAGTAGATCGCCACGCCGATATTCTCGCAGAAATAATCAGTAAAGCCACGATGCACCAACCAAATGCGTTTTTACTGCCATGCATCGACCACCGATCGCCAAGCACAGCCACCCACCAAATCCACCGCACGGCAACCCCAATCGGCCACATCAGTGCAGTCACACAAATGGTGATGAGTGGACCAGCAGAGATTTGGGTCAATATTCCCGCCAACATCCCAAGCGGAATCCCCACCAACATCACAGCACCTGCAACAGGCACGGCAAGCAGATTGGTTGCAAGCGCAATCACTGGTGCACTATGAAAAATGAACGCCGTAATTGGCATTACTCCCAACTGTGCGCCCATTGTTGTTGACAAAGCAATCGAAAACCAAGCAGGTCCGGGGATGATCTTTGCAAGTTGCGGAGTGATCACAAGCAGTCCCAATGTCGCTGAACTTGACATCCAAAACCCAACCGACCAAGCAAGTAGCGGGTCACAAATTATGAGCACGATGATCGCAAGTCCGAGCATGCGTCGTGCGGGTGTGTCGCGGCCTCGTGCGGCACCGAGAGCAACGAACCCGGCCATCATTGCTGCACGAAGTACCGATGGCTCACCTCGAGTCACGACGGTAAACCACAGCAGCACAAATAATGTGAGACCGAGTCGCCACGACGACCGAACGCGCATTAACAATGGACTCATCACCGTCAATAGAAATGCGACATTCTGCCCCGAGACTGCAGTGAGGTGTGACAAACCACTGTTTCGAAATGCCGTAATCATGGACGCAGGTTGTAGTCGATCATCTCCAATAATCAGACCCATGAAGAGCGCGCCTTCATCTCGTGGCAATACGTCTGCAGAATCTTGAAGTGATGATCGAATATTGTTGCCACTCAAATTCAGCATCGAACCATTACCAAAGCTTTCGCTTACATCACGGACGGCAAATGTTCCCATGATGTGTCGGTAGGACAACCTGTACTGCTTGTTTGCTTCAAGTCGTAGACGATCACCAGAAACGCGGACCACTTCACCCGCCCGACGAATACTCAACCTTCTGCCGGGCAGCCCATATGCATAAACGATGAATCTTTCACCCTCTACCTGCAACACGGACTGCACTCCGCCGTTGCGCCACTGTGGGTCTTCCACCACCCTTGCCGCACCCTGAAACGGACCCAATTGAGGTTGTTCAAGTTGGTGCCACGCACGAACCCCCAAACACGAACCAGTAAATGCAAAGCAAAACATCAACGTTGCGAAGAAGCGATTTCTTCTACGCAATGAACCTGCAATGACCAATGCAACCCCGATTAACACGTTGATCTCAAAATGACCAGCGATGCCGGCCGACAACCTTGCACATACCAACAACACAATTGCCAGCACCAAGACAGAGTCATCGCTGAGTTCAAAAAGATGCCCACCTTCGCCATGTTGTGTCTCGTACGATTGAGTTATGTCAGATGTAGAGACGTCACAACCGCGCGCGCGTTCGCCACGCATTGTCGTTGACGGAATTATTGCTAACCGCAACTTGGTGCGCAAGCGCGGCGGTGTGGTGGCCGTAGCCATGAGCGCCTCACTCGCATTGTTTGGGCTGATCTTGGTGTTACTTCCTGGCTCACTGTTGGGCATGATTGGTTATCTGATTCTTGTAATTGCACTTCCCGTGTTGTCCATCGCAGGCGTTCCTGCTGTTTCTACATTTGCGAGTTACACAATTGCCACATTGGCAAGTGCCGCCATCTGGTTTGGTCTTGGCCAGGTTTCGGCGATTCGGGCGACTCGGCGCGCGGTTGCGGGCTGGCCGGAATGGGTACGCGAATTTCGACCGCTTGCTATTGGTGTTGCAATTGGTGCGGTAATGGCTTTGGCGCTCAGCGGCATTGTGCTCGGCGCCTTGTAGCACTGATAGCAAAACCAGCATTTACACACGTACCCGAGCGCGCATCGCCGCAAGTTTTGATGGACCGATACCGCGTACATTGAGTAAATCATCGACGGTTGCATACGGTCCGTTTGCAACACGGTAGTCAATGATGGCTTGAGCAGTCGAAGGGCCAACACCTGGGAGTGAATCAAGATCACTGAGTGATGCACTATTCAGATCAACAATTCCTGAAGAAGCAGTAGCAGTAGCGTTACTACTGTCGGCAGGAAGGTTGATTCCTGCATGAGGTCTCGGCAATGTCGCTCGGGGCGTTGATCCAATTCGTGGAATGAATACTTGTGCTGCATCTACAAGTGGTGCTGCAAGATTGACCACCACTAAATCGGCAGAGGTCGTAGCACCACCTGCGGCTTGAAGCGCATCGATAATTCGTGCCGTTGCCAACAACACATACACACCTGGTTTCACCACTTCACCCGATACATACACCGTGATGCTCGTTGCCAGTAATTCGGGATTTGTATTCAAAGAACCCGTTGCGATTGTTGATGTTGCAAACGGAATAGCCGCTTCGGGTGGAGGTGGCGGAACACGCACCACCCACCAAACCCCCACGACCATCGCGAGAACGCCAAATGCAGATGCAAGAATCCGGCTCAATCCGATCCAATGAATGAAGTCAGTGAGTCGTTGTTGCACGACTCGATGTGTGCCGCTACTAGAAGAGTTGTGCAGTCAGTCTTTTTCGGTGACCGGCACTGCGCGGGTCGAGTGGCCCCATTGCTTCCATGATGTCCAGATACTTTTTGCGCGCATCTTCATCGGATTTAACTTGAGGCAACAGGGCGGCCAGTTGCGCGTCATAATCATCGGTTGGCGCGAAGGCGGCGCGAGCAGCCGCAATGACCACTCGCACATTGTCGGTCTCGGGCACCAAAGCAAGCACACCAAGCGCGCCTGTCACATCGTCGTTCTTCAGCAGCAGTTGAGCCAACAGAATCGCAATACCCTCATCGCCTGGCTTCAGCACAAAAGCTTCGCGCAAACTTGCCTCGTCGCCAGCAGCCAACAATGCCTCCACGGTTGGTGCGCCACCCTCAGGCATCAGCGACTGCACGAATTCGGCAATCACATGCTCCGACTGCGCGCCAACGAATCCGTCGAACATTGCCCCATCTTTGAGCGCATACACCGCGGGAATCGACTGCACTTTAAATGCGGCGGAGATCGCTGGATTTTCGTCGACATTGACCTTGGCAAGGATCACCCTGCCGCCGGTTGCATCCGTGAGTTTTTCCAGAATCGGTCCAATTGTTTTACATGGTCCGCACCATGGCGCCCACAAATCGACAATGACAGGCGTGGTCTTTGAACGCTCTAAGACCTCCACCTGAAACGTTGCATCGGTTACATCGATCGCCATACCCACGACGCTACTGCCGAGTATGACATCGAGGCCTTACTTGACTAAGTTTGCTCATCAATGAATGCAGCACAACCCACGCCAGCAGGTGTCAATGCCGAGTCGGTAACTCGGTGGCTACTAGCCAATGTTCCAAGATCTGTTGCCCCATTTCATTTTGAGCTGATTGCCGGTGGACACTCCAACCTCACATTTAGCGTGACCGATAGCGCAAACCATCACTACGTATTGCGCCGACCACCACTCAGTCATGCGCTTGCAAGCGCACACGACATGGGTCGTGAACACCGAGTGATCTCAGCATTACAAAACACGAAAGTTCCGGTAGCTCCCACTCTTGCCATGTGCGATGACGTTTCTGTAAACGAAGCGCCGTTTTACGTAATGGGTTTCGTCGATGGAATCATCGTTCGCGATCCAGACATCGCTTTGAAAATGCTTACTCCTGCAAGCCGCCTTCAGGCCAGCAACTCGCTCGTTGACACAATGGCCGCCATTCATGCCGTTGATCCTGTTGCTGTTGGCCTAGGTGAACTCGGTCGACACGACGGTTACATCGAACGTCAACTCAAGCGTTGGTATTCACAATGGAACGCCTCCAAAACACGTGAGCTGCCTGAAATAGATCGCGTTCACGATGGTCTCCTCAAACACTTGCCAGTGCAAGGACCAGCAACGATTGTGCACGGTGACTACCGCCTTGACAACTGCATGATCAATAGTGCTGGCGACATCATTGCGGTACTCGACTGGGAGTTATGCACTCTTGGCGACCCCCTCGCCGACCTTGGATTACTCATGGTGTATTGGAGCGGTCCTACAGACGAACCTTCGGGCACCACATTTGGAACTACGACAGCCGAAGGTTTTATGAATCGCGCACAACTTGCAGAGCGATACGCCCAAGTCTCTGGTCGAGATATTTCCCATCTGGATTACTACGTTGCATTCGCGTATTGGAAACTTGCCTGCATTATTGAAGGTGTCTATGCCCGTTACATTTCGGGAGCCATGGGTGAGCAAAGTGACACATCCGCATTTGAGCCGTTCAAATTGCAGGTTGAAGCCTCGGCGCAGAAGGCCGAATTGCTGCTGTCACGCCTACAATGATCAGATAATGAGCGACGCATATCGCATAGCACCACAGTTTGGCA
>JBIIWI010000022.1:0-18255 GCA_044339005.1 Ilumatobacteraceae bacterium | reverse complement strand
ATCGCATTTGGTGTTGACGCCCGCGTTGTCGTGCCAGGCACCACTGACCCGGTTGCATGGGACGGCGAAACAAGTGGAGAACTGCAGTGCAGTGGCAATTGGATTGCGTCCACCTATTACAACGATGAACGCGCGGGCGAAAGCTTTACTGCCGACGGCTGGTTGCGCACTGGAGACGTCGCTTCCGTAGACGCCCAGGGCCGCATCCGTTTGGTTGATCGCACAAAGGATTTGATCAAGTCCGGTGGCGAATGGATTTCATCTGTTGAGATCGAAAACGAATTGATGTCGCACCCCAAAATCAAGGAAGCTGCTGTTGTTGGCGTGACTCATCCAAAGTGGTCGGAGCGTCCGCTCGCATGCGTCGTGCTCAATCCGGGCGAAACACTGACAAAGGCCGAGGTGCTCGACTATGTGCGTCCGCGACTTGCCAAGTGGCAAGTGCCAGATGACGTGGTGTTCATTGACGAAGTACCCAAGACGAGCGTTGGCAAGTTCTCTAAAAAGACATTGCGCGAGCAGTTTGCCGATTACGTCTTGCCAGACGCCTGATGTTTTGCTTGTCAAGAACTTTCTAGCCGCGCAAGCGGCCTGCAGCAATCACGCGTTGTAGAAATTGTTGCGTACGAGGATCTTTTGGCTGTGAAAATATCTGTTCTGGTTGGCCCATTTCGGCGACCACTCCATCAGCAAGAAAGCACACACGGTCACTGATCTCACGAGCAAAACCCATCTCGTGTGTGGCAAGCAACAACGTGATGCCACTGCCTTTGAGTTCGCGCACAACGTCGAGTACTTCGCCCACCAACTCGGGGTCGAGAGCGGATGTAATTTCGTCCAGCAGTAATACTTCAGGGCTGAGTGCAAGCGCTCGTGCTATTGCCACACGTTGTTGTTGGCCGCCTGAGAGTCGGTCGGGGTACGAGTCAATTTTGTCAGATAGTCCAAATCGTGCGAGCAAGTTGGTCGCGGTTTCATTTGCGTCATCCGCTGATTTCCCCAAGACTTCGGTGAGTGCAAGCGTGACATTGCGTCGAATACTCATGTGAGGGAACAGATTGAAACTCTGAAAGACAATGCCAATGCGCCTGCGAATTGGGTTTGGGTCGAGACCGACCGCGGTGATCTCGGTGTTGTCGAGCAGGATCGATCCGTTGTCAACTGTTTCGAGCAAGTTGATGCAACGCAGCAGGGTGGTTTTACCAGAACCACTTGCACCAATAAATGAGACAACCTCACCGGTGTTAATGGTCAGGCTGAAATCGCGCAACACCTGGTTGTCGCCAAATGATTTGGCAACAGAGTTAAGCGTGAGTTTGGCGTTCATAATGTTGTGCTCATCTGACTTTGCTTGCTCCCGTGCGGTCGCGTTCACGGGTGAGTAGCCAGTCGGTAAATCGAGTCAGCGGAATAGTGATCGCGAGAAAGATGAGTGCTGCACCTACAAACGGAGTGAAGTTTGCAAACTTGGCCTTGTCAATTCCTGCTTGGCGCAAAATTTCAATTGGACCGATGAGACTCACGAGCGCAACGTCTTTTTGCAAACTGACCATGTCGTTCATCAGTGGGGGAACAACACGACGTATTGCTTGTGGCAAAATCACGTGTCGCATTGTTTGTGAACTGGAAAGCCCAAGCGAGCGAGCTGCCGCACGTTGACTTTCATGCACACTTTCAATTCCGGCTCGAAATACTTCAGCAACGTATGCGCTATATGTCATGCCGAGCGCAACTGAACCCCAAATTAGGGGTGAGTTCCACGGCCGCTCAAGACCGATGCCTGGCACGCCAAAGCCAACAAGGTAAATCCACAAGATCACAGGTACACCGCGCATGATGTCGGTGTACGCGATAACAAAGATGCGCACTGGAAATAGTGCTGGTGCTCGCGTACTGCGCGCGATTGCAATCAAAACTGCGACGATCAAGATGAACGGTGTCGTCCACACAAAGATCTTGATGTCGAGCACAAACGCGTGAAGTAAATGGGGGAACGAATCTGTGAGACGCTCCCAGTCGAAGAAGGATTTCTTGACTCTTTCCCAGCGCGGCATGCGTGGAACGAGAAAAATGACTAACGCAAAAACGACGGCAGTGCTCAGTGCAGCAATTGTGTTGCTGCGCCGGCGCTGCCGTCGCTCAAACTCTTTTCGTTCTGTTTGAAGTTGCGTACGTAGTCCTTAGCCGAGACTGATTACTGGAGCCTCAAGATTGTCAGACAACCATGTCTGCACGATTGCAGCCAGTTCGCCTGAATCTTTCATCGCTGTCAAAGCCACGTTGACACAGTCAACGAGTGGGTTGTTGAGATCGAAGACCATTCCAAACTGATCAGCCTCGGTGCCTTCACCGGCAGGAAACTGTCCAATGACGGTCGAGCCTTCAATTTCGACAGCGCTGATGTAGAGAGCGGTTGGCAAGTCAACAACGATTGCGTCTATCTGCTTTGCCTCAAGCGCTGCTTTTGCTGCAGCGTTGTCGTCGTAGACGTAAGGATCTGTTGTTGGAGCAATGTTGTCGACAAGAAATTGCAAGCTGGTGGTACCAGACTGCACACCAAACTTCAGTGCCTTCAATGCTTCAATAGTGGTTGCGCCTACGGCTGCTGAATCGGCAAAGCCAACGATGGCCTGATTGGTGGAATAGTACGGATCACTGAAGCTCACTGTTTGCTTGCGCTCTTCGGTGATGGAGTACTGCTGCAGGTTGAAGTCAAAGTTTTTTGCACCTGGTTGTACGGCTTCATCGAAGCTTGTGCGAACCCAGGCAACATTTGCATTGTCGTAGCCCATTGCTGTTGCAACGGCATAGGCAACTGCGGCTTCAAAACCTTCGCCTGATTCTGGTGCATCGTTTTCAACCCATGGCGAGAACGCTGGGTTACCGGTACCGATTGTGAGCGCGCCCTCAGTAAGAGTTTTTCCCGCTGTGCACTCGTTTCCGGTGCCGCTTGCAGTTGCTGCTGCAGCTGTGGTGTCGGAGGACGAATCGCTGCTTCCGCAGGCGCCCAAAGTGAGGGACCCGATTGCCACGAGGGCTAGAAGGGCACGTTTGTTGGCTGATTTACGCATAATTTTGAACCTTTCAGTTTTGGTGTTCCCAACACTAGTTGAGCCTTGGGTCGTGTCATAGGCTGTGGGGCATGACTATTAGCCACGCTTCCAACGAGGAAATCATCGGCCGTTCCGAGATCAACGACATCGAGGCAATTCTGAGCGTTGTCAATACTGATCCGAACGAAGTGCAACACAGCGTCAAGGGTGGTGGAGAAACCATCTTCACTTGGGACTACTCACTAGCTCGTCCGCAACTTCGCAAGTTGTACGAAAAGGCCAAGACTGGTCAATGGAATGGTTCAACCGATCTCGACTGGAGCACTTCGGTTGACATCGAGAAAACCATTACTGCTGACCAAGCTCTCATCGGCAGTGGAATTGATCCTTCGCTCTACGCGCACACTCCGCTTGCAAAATGGAACGACAAAGAGTGGCTCGAGTTTGGTATCGAAAGTCGAAGATGGACGTTGTCGCAGTTTTTGCACGGCGAACAAGGTGCGCTCATTTGCACTGGCAAAATTGTGGAGACCGTCCCTTGGTACGACGCAAAGTTGTATGCCAGCACACAAGTGATGGACGAAGCTCGTCACGTTGAAGTCTTCGCACGTTACCTGGACGAAAAAATGGGCGGCATGTATCCGGTCAATGCACACTTGAAGATGTTGTTGGACGACATCATCAAGGACAGTCGTTGGGACATGACGTACTTGGGCATGCAGATCATGATCGAAGGTCTTGCACTTGCAGCATTTGGTTACTTGCATGAACTCACCGGTGAGCCATTGCTCAAGAAGTTGTTGCGTTATGTAATGAGCGACGAAGCGCGTCACGTTGCATTCGGTGTTCTCAGCCTTAAAGAGGCGTATGAAGACATGACTGATGCAGAGATCAAAGATCGTCAAGAGTTTGCTTTTGAAGCAAGCATCCGTATGCGCGACCGATTCTTGCAACAAGAAGTTTGGGAGCGCATGGGCGTTAAGCCACGCGATGTTGTTCCAATCACGATTAACGACCCAACTCGCAAGTTCTTCCAGCAGTTGTTGTTTGCCAAGATCGTTCCTAACTGCAAAAAGTTGGGATTGCTCGATCGCAACGACAAGTGGTTGCGTCATCGTTTTGAAGAAATGGATGTCATCCAATTCGAAGATCACGAGGACACAGGCGAAGAGTTCACCAAGTTTGAATTAGGTGCGCAACTCGCCACTGTTGGCGAATAGTCTCTGACGCATGGCGAGGTTTGGTCGAGTACTAACAGCAATGGTTACTCCGTTCGATAAGAACGGGGCACTCAATCTGGATGGTGCGCGACGCCTTGCAAAATGGCTGCAAGACAATGGCAATGATGGTCTAGTTGTTGCTGGCACCACGGGCGAGTCTCCAGTTCTTACCGACGACGAGCGTTTAAGTCTGTTTGCAGCTGTCGTTGAAGCCGTCACGATTCCGGTCATTGCCGGCACGGGAACTAATGACACCGCGCATTCAGTGCACTTGACCAAAGAGGCGAGCAAGCTCGGCGTGGCAGGCATTTTGGCCGTGACTCCGTATTACAACCGCCCATCACAGGCCGGTATCGAAGCGCATATGCATGCGATGTGTGCAGCGACATCACTTCCAGTTGTTGTGTACGACATTCCCGTGCGAACCGGACGCAAGATCTCAACACAGCTTTTGCTCAAGTTGGCGCGCGAAGTAAAAAACGTGGCCGCAGTAAAAGACGCAGCAGGCAACCCAGCCGAGTCTGCGGTGTTGATGGCGCAAGCTCCTGCAGGTTTCGAGTTGTACAGCGGAGATGATGGACTCACGCTTCCATTTATGGCTATTGGTGGTTGCGGCGTAATCGGAGTGGCAACGCACTGGACTGGACAAGATCACCAAGAGATGTTTGATTGCTGGGCGAAGGGCGATGTAGACGGAGCGCGTCGCGTAAATGCCCGCATGCTCGAGAGTTTTGCGTTTGAGACTGGCGACGACAATCCAAACCCATTGCCGAGCAAGGTGATGATGAACCTATTGGGTCTTGAAGTGGGCAATGCGAGGTTGCCAATGGGTCCGCCACCTGAGGGCCTCGAAGAGCGTGGCAAGAAAGTGCTCGAAAACTTGCGCGCTGCTCGCTTGGCGCAAAAATAATGGCGGCGCCAGTCCGGATTATTTTCCTCGGAGGTTTGGGTGAGATAGGTCGCAACTGCATGGTGATCGAGCAAGACGATCGACTGCTGCTCATCGATTGCGGATTGATGTTTCCTGATGCAGACATGCACGGCATCGACTTGGTGTTGCCCGACTTCACATATTTGCGCGAAAATGCACACCGCATTGAAGCTTGTGTTGCTACACATGGTCACGAGGATCACGTGGGCGGCTTACAGTTTTTATTGCGCGAGCTTTCATTCCCAATTTATGGCTCGCCAGTCACGCTTGGTCTCGCTCGCA
Organism: Ilumatobacteraceae bacterium; assembly: GCA_044339005.1. GTDB lineage: Bacteria > Actinomycetota > Acidimicrobiia > Acidimicrobiales > Ilumatobacteraceae > UBA3006. The sequence goes on along the minus strand of JBIIWI010000022.1, from coordinate 12,769 downwards.
ACCGCATTGAAGAGGCTGGACTACTAGGCAAGACTGAATTGATTCCAGTTGTTGACAACGAACGTCGTCGCATTGGACCGTTCGATGTTGAGTTCATTCCAGTCACTCACTCTGTTCCATTTGCGCACGCAATTGCGCTTCACACTCCTCAAGGCGTGATCATTCACTCGGGCGACTTCAAGATTGATCTCACGCCGGTTGATGATCGCCGCACAGACTTGGCTCGACTTGGCGCATTGGCAGCGGGAGACGGAATTCGCTTGCTCATGCTCGACAGCACGAATGCCGAAGAGCGTGGCTCGGCACCAAGCGAACGCAGTGTTGGTGTTGTGTTGCGACAGTTGTTTGCCGAACACAAATCGGAGCGCATTATTACGGCGAGTTTTGCAAGTCATATTCACCGTGTGCAACAAATTGCCGAGGCAGCGATTGATGCCGGAAGGGTAGTGGCAACACTTGGCAGGTCCATGATCAATAACGTGCGCATGGCGCGCGACCTCGGCATCATCAAGTTGCCCGATCATGCGTTTGTCAACATTGAAGAGATTGACAATTACCCACCAGAAAAAGTGTGCGTTATCTCAACTGGTTCGCAAGGCGAGCCGATGGCTGCGCTTTCACTGCTCGCAAGAGGCGACAACAAATTCGTCAAGATCGGGCCTAAAGATTTAGTGATTTTCTCGAGTCACGCAATTCCTGGCAATGAAAGCAATGTCAATCGCGTGATCGACGGATTGTTGCGTGCAGGTGCCGATGTAGTGCACTCAGGTATCGCCGACGTGCACGCAACTGGTCATGCTCAAGCAGAAGACCTCAAAATGTATTTATCAATTACTGAACCCGAATGGTTTGTGCCAATTCATGGTGAGTACCATCACATGGTTGCGAACACTAAGCATGCACGCACTATGGGCGTGCCTGACTCGCGCATAGTGCTGTGTGAAGACGGTGACGTAATCGAGATCACTGATAATGGAATCGAGCTTGCAGGCAGAGTGCCCGCCGGCATGTTGTATGTAGACGGAATTGTTGGCGATGTTGGTCAAGGCGTATTGCGAGATCGCAAAGTTTTGGCAGAAGAAGGCGTAGTCGTCGTTGTAGTCACCGTTGACATCGACGCCGGGCGAGTACTTGTTGGTCCAGAGATCATCACCCGTGGTTGGGTGTACGCACCAGAGGCAGAAGATTTGATTGATGAAGGAGTGGCGACGGTAGCGAAAGCCGTTGAGAAGGCACTCAAAGCTGGAACTCGTGACGTGGACGCGCTAGAAAAAGAAGTACGCCGCGCGGCTGGCAAGTTTGTGTCGGAGCGCACCAAGCGCCGTCCGATGATTGTGCCAATCGTTATGGAGACGTAGTCACAAAAATTGCTGCATGTGCAGGTTTTAGAGAGCGATGACCTTGACTAGATGCTCGATTGATTTGAAATCATTCGGATTTTTTGTGAATAACGGAATATTGAGTGCGCATGCGGTTGATGCGATCAACAAGTCGACCATACGGGGGCCGCGCGCTTTACGCCCCGAAGCCACAACCGCTGCATAAATGCGACCGTAGGCACGAAACGATGCGGCGTCAAAAGGGGATGGATCGACAAGAGCCTCAATTCGTTGCAGACGATCTTGTCGCGCGGCTCGTTCATTGAGATCGTTTGTTGCATGCGGGCCCGCTGCGAGCTCGGCCATAGTGAGTGCGCTGACTGCAATTTCTGCTGGCAGTTTGGCTCGCTCAATATTTTCTAGATCAATAATTACCGATGTATCGAGTAGTCCGCGAACAATTCTTGCTTTAGGCACGAGGCTGAGTGTCTTGATTTGTGTAGGTATCTACGTCTTTACGGAAACGAACCGGATCAATAGTCGGAGCATTTGCGAACATTGCAGCGACGGCAATGGACGAAACAAATCTGTTGCGGCGAAGTGGCGTGAGTTCGCCCACCGGTCGGCCGTTGCTCGTCACGACAAAAGTCTCGCCGTCGTCGAGCCGGCGCATGATGTCGCCACTGTCGTTTCGCAGTTCGCGCTGTGTAATAATCGTCGACATAATGTCACTGTAGCACCGTGTGCTACAGACCCATATTGACCCACAGGGGGTATGCCCCAATTGGGTGGTACCCCATTGGTAAGTTTGTTCAATGGCAACCAAGCCCCGTAAGGGGTCTCAATCGGGGCGCACCCAGTCGCGCCCGGCATCACGCGGCGACGCCCAGATCAGACCGCTGCGCAGCCATAAACCTGTTGACCAAGAAGAGATGCACTTTAGGCGCGTCCGTCGTCCCTCGGTTTTGAAGTCGGTTCTTGAAGGTCGTGGTCACGAATTTGGTGGCATTGCTTTGGTTTGTCTTGGAATCTTGCTCTTTATGTCGGTGTACGCAAATATCGCTGGCCCTGTTGGTCGCGGTCTCAACACGCTGTTGTCTTCGACTATCGGTGTCGGACGATTCGTTATCCCAGTGCTGGTCATCGGCGCTGGAGTTGCCTTTATTCAGCGCACTGAAGTACAGCACAGAGTTCGTTTGGCCTTTGGATGGGCAGTGTTCTCCACTGCGGTGCTGAGCGAAGTTCATATTCTCAAAGGTGGCGGCTCAATCAATGCCGAAATGAATGCGCTCTCAAGCGCGGGTGGATGGATCGGTTGGTTGATTGGCGAGCCATTGCGACAGAGCATTGGTGGAATTGCCACAACAATTTTGTTACTTGGATCAATGCTCGGAGGCGTGCTGTTGATTACTGGCAATACGTTGCCAGAGTTGTATCGCCGTATTTCGGCATGGGTGAACGGCGTGTCAATGCCGCACGGTAATCGTGATGCAAGTCGCAATAAAAGTCATGGTGAAAGAAGTAGTGAAAATAGTAGTGATGAGCAATTTTACGACGAATCTGATGAGCCACAGTTTTATGACATTGCTCTTGACGATGATGACGTGGCAGCAGGCGAGGATCTTGACGTAGAAAATAGCGACGAAGAAGAGGAATACGAAGAAGTTAAGCCTCGCCGTGAGCGAAAGAAGCGCAAACCAAAGCTTTCGCAAATCGATTCACCAACTTCGGCGCCTACGCCTTCGGCCGCAGCGATTGTGAAGGGTGTTGCTCAGCAGATGCCGCTTGGACCGGGTGCTAATCCAAGCAGTTGGTCGTTGCCAACACTTGACATGTTGACCGTGACTCGACACGAGAAGGCCGACGAGCGTGCAACTCAAGAGCGCGGTATGAAACTTATTGAAGCGCTTAAAGAACACGGCGTTGAAACCGATTTGGTTGGATACACGCGTGGCCCAACCGTGACGCGATTTGAGTTGTCATTGGGTGGTGGCGTCAAAGTTGCCAAAGTGACTTCGTTGTCGCGAGACATTGCCTACACAATGGCTGCAACCGATGTGCGCATCCTGGCACCGATTCCAGGTAAGTCAGCGATTGGAATTGAAGTGCCTAATGCACAACGCGAGTTGGTTTCACTTGGCGACTTGATGATGTCACAAGAAGCGCGTGCTGCAGGTCATCCGCTTGATGTCGCGGTGGGCAAAGATATTGCTGGCCGCGCAGTGTTTCTCAATATTTCTACAACGCCACACATGTTGATTGCTGGTACTACGGGTGCTGGTAAGTCGAGTGCGATCAACTGCATCATCACTTCGGTTCTGATGCGATCAACACCGGATCAAGTGAAGATGATTTTGATTGACCCAAAGCAAGTTGAAATGGCGCAGTACGCAAGGCTGCCACACTTACTTACGCCGCCAGTAACCAATCCAAAGAAAGCAGCGAATGCGCTGGGTTGGGCAGTGAAAGAGATGGAGCGTCGTTACGACTTATTGGTTGAAGCTGGCTTCAGAGACATCGTCGGTTACAACGCCGCATATGACCGCGGTGATTTGTCGGATGAACAAAATACAGACCAGAGTTTTGATCGCATTCCATACATCCTGATTGTGGTGGATGAGTTGAATGACTTGATGATGGTTGCTGCTCGTGATGTTGAAGACTGCATTACGCGCATTGCCCAAAAAGCTCGTGCGGTTGGCATCCACTTGATTGTTGCGACTCAGCGCCCAAGCGTCAACGTCATTACTGGTGTTATCAAAGCCAACATCCCTGCACGTATGGCATTTGCAGTATCAAGTTTGACCGATAGCCGAGTAATTCTTGATCAGCCCGGCGCAGAAAAACTCATCGGTAAGGGCGACATGTTGCTGTTGCCAGGAAATACATCGGTGTCGCAGCGAATTCAGTCAGCTTGGGTAGACGAAGCCGAAGTTCGCAAGGTTGTAGGACACTGGCGTCGCCAAGCACCTGAAGTTGTCTATGTATCTGGTGTCGATGGTGAGAAGAGTGGCGGCAGTGGTTCAGATTTGTTTGGCGGCACCACTGGCGACAGCGATGATGACGAATTGTTGCGTCAAGCGATGGACTTGGTTGTGCGCACGCGCCAAGGCTCAACTTCAATGCTGCAACGCAAGTTGAAGATCGGTTTTGCGCGAGCTGGTCGCATCATGGATCTACTCGAAAGCCGCGGCATCGTAGGACCAAGCGATGGCTCAAAGCCTCGTGAAGTGTTGATGACGCTAGAAGAACTCGAGCAACTACAACAAGCTAGTTAGTAGTTTTTCCGCTGATGCAGCGGTCAACGTGTCAACGTACAGTTTTGGCATGACCGAATTTACCGAAATCGCATCTGGACTCCGTTTCCCTGAAGGCCCAATCGCTATGTCCGATGGCAGTGTGATTTTGGTCGAGATGTTTGGCAAAGTAATTACGCGTGTGTTGCCAGATGGAAGCAAGCAAAAAATTGCTGACACGCCTGGCGGCCCCAATGGAATTGCGTTTGGTCCTGATGGCGCAATTTATTTGTGCAACAACGGTGGGTCTTTTTCGGAGGTCGATATTTTTGGGTTGGCATTTCCTGGTGCGTTCAATCCAGATAACTACATCGGTGGTCGAATTCAACGTGTCGATATTGCATCGGGCAAAGTCACAGATCTCTATACGGAGTGCAATGGCATTAAGTTGTGCGGACCAAACGATTTGGTGTTTGACAAACAGGGTGGCATGTGGTTCACCGATCACGGCATTCGCAAGCGTCGCACTTCTGACTTCACCGGTATTTATTACGCCAAGACCGATGGATCCATGATCAAGGAAGTGATTTTTCCTGCGGAGTCCCCAAACGGAATTGGTTTGTCTCCAGATGGCACCAAGTTGTATTGGGCAGAGACCTACACAGGTCGCGTGTATCAGGTAACGGTTACTGCACCCGGTGAGACAACACCATTCTCGTCGCTGTTTGATCCATCTTGCTTGTTGTGTGGCTTGCCGGGCTTGCAGTTTTTGGATTCGCTTGCGGTTGATGGTGACGGCAACGTGTGTGTTGCGACAATTGGCATGCAAACAGCAGGTATCACCGTGATTTCTCCAGATGGCGTGGTGCTCGAACAGATTCTGACTGGCGACCCGCTGACGACCAACATCTGCTTTGGCGGACCAGACAATAAGACTGCGTACATCACGCTTTCTGGGACTGGTCGTTTGGTGTCGATGCCGTGGCCATACAAAGGACTCAAGCTCAATTACTAAACGGGCGAGCAGTAGGATTGAATGTTGTGCAGCAACGTTTTTATGTCGAGACGCTTGGCTGTCCAAAGAACGATGTTGACTCGGACAAAATTGTCGGCACGTTACTTGCAGATGGGCTGATTGCGACCGATGACCCGTCGCTCGCGGATCTAGTAGTTGTCAATACATGTGCATTCATTGAGGATGCGCGTAAAGAAAGTATCGATACGGTGCTTGCCCTTGGTGCACAGCGCAAAGATGGCGCAAGACTTGTCGTTACTGGCTGTATGGCCGAGCGCTACGGTGCGGAGCTCGCTGAGGCATTGCCCGAAGTCGATCAAGTTGCTGGTTTCGGTGTACCCGTGCAGATGGGCCGCAAACCAATTTCGATATCATCTGCGCCAATTCCTTCGTTTGATCTTCTCAACTTGCCGCGCCCAAAGAGCACTGCGCCTTGGGCTTATGTAAAAATTGCAGAAGGTTGCGATCGTAATTGTGGTTTTTGTGCGATTCCAAGTTTTAGAGGCCCGCAACGTAGTCGTGATATTTCTCAGATCTTGCATGAGGTGGACGAGCTTGGCGCAAAAGAGATCGTGTTGATTGCGCAAGATCTTGCGAGTTATGGCAAGGATCGCCCAAGTGAACTTGGTGCTGGTTCGATTGTTCCGCTCGTTCGTGCTGTTGCTGCCAAAGTGAAGCGCACTCGATTGCTGTATCTGTATCCAAGTGACTTGAGTGACGAATTAATTGGCGCAATTCTTGAAACCGGTGTGCCGTACTTCGATCTTTCATTACAGCATGTAAGTAAGACACATTTGCGTCGCATGCGCAGGTGGGGCGATGGTGAGCGCTTCCTGACGCGCATTAACGACATTCGTGCGTTGTCACCTGACGCGGCTTTTCGAAGCAACTTCATCGTTGGGTACCCAGGTGAGACAGAAGAAGATCATGACCAGTTGTTGCAATTTGTGGAAGATGCGCAGTTGGATTGGTGCGGATTCTTTACCTTTAGCCCCGAAGAGGGCACTCATGCGATGACGTTGCCTGACCACGTGCCAACCGAACTCATGAATGAGCGAATTGCCGAGTTACGAGAAATGCAAGACAACATCACTGCAGTACGACGGGATGCGCTCATTGGTCGCACGGTTGAAGTGCTTGTTGACGAGGTGGGCATTGGACGTACCCATTGGGAAGCTCCGTCCATTGATGGCATTGTGCATGTGAATCGCGACTTGCCAGTCGGAGAGTTTGCGAATGTAATGATTGTTGATGCAATGGGACCCGATTTGGTCGCCGAAGGAAGCTCGGTAGAAGATAGTGATGACGAAGAGGGAGATTTTTAGTCATGCCCGTTGATCCGAGCGCAATTCGTACATGGGCCAACGCTGTAACAGTTGGTCGATTACTGATTTCGCCGTTGATGTTTGCAATCATTCCAGCAGACAATGTTGGTTCCTGGGCGGCAACAGGCTTGTGGTTTTTACTGTGTCTCAGCGATCTTGTAGATGGGCAACTTGCGCGCAAGCACGGCACTACGCGTAGTGGGGCATTTCTTGATCCATTGGCCGACAAAGTGTGCGTACTCGGTTCAATGTTCATCTTGGTGAGCCGTGGAATGTTTAGTCCTTGGCTTGTTGGACTGATAGCGGCGCGCGAAATAGCAATTAGTTTGTATCGCGTCTTTGCTGGCGCCAAGGGTGTGAGTGTGCCTGCAAGTAAGGCTGCGAAGTTCAAAACATTTGCCCAGCAGGTAGCAGTTGGATTTGCGGTGTTGCCGTGGAGTGCAGCCGATTACAACTATCTCGCCAAAGGCTCGCTTGCAGTCGCCACTGTGCTTACGTTGTACAGCGGCTTGCAATATGGTGCAGTCGCATTTAAAGCCCGCAAGCAGGCATAAGTAATGCGTTGTGACGTTGTTGCTATTGGCACCGAATTGTTGCTTGGGCAAATTGTTGACACAAACTCGGCATGGCTAGGAGAACAACTATCGGCTGCGGGCATTGATTCATGCTTGCAAGTCAAAGTGGGTGACAATCTCGAACGCATGGTGAAAGCAATTCGCTCGACTCTTGCCGATGCAGACGCTGTCATTATCTGTGGTGGACTTGGGCCAACACACGATGACATCACACGCGAAGCAATAGCCGAAATCATGGGCGTAGAGCTCGAATTTAACGACGAAGTAGGCATGGTGATTTCAGAGATGTTTGCTTCACGCAATCGACGCATGCCCGAGATCAATATGCGCCAGGCCATGGTGCCGAAAGGTGCTGCCATTATCGAGCAGCGACGGGGAACGGCGCCAGGGTTGATTTGTCCGGTTGGTGACAAAGTGATTTATGCGGTGCCCGGTGTGCCGTACGAACTCTACGAAATGTTCGAACGCTCAATTTTGCCAGACTTGTTAGTGCGGTCTGGTTCTGCTTCAGTGATTTCTAGTCGCGTGTTGCGCACGTGGGGCGAGAGCGAGAGTGGGTTGAATGAACGTCTCTTCGGAGTGATTGAGCAACTCGAGGGTGTTGGTAATCCAACGCTTGCGTTCTTGGCCAGTGGTTGGGAAGGTATCAAAGTTCGACTCACGGCAAAATCTTCTACACAAGCCGAAGTCGTTGCGATTTTGGATAAGTGGGAAGAGACAGTGCGCGGCGCAATTGGTGACATTGTGTTTGGCATTGACACCGACACGATGGAATCCGTTGTATTGCAAATGTTGCGCGAACGTGGGCTCACACTTGGGCTAGCCGAGTCGGTTACTGGTGGTTTAGTGGCAGGACGCCTCACCGGCATTGAAGGCGCGAGTGAAGTGTTTCGCGGAGGCGTTGTCTCGTACGCAACCGAGGTCAAACATTCGGTGCTGGGCGTAAAAAGCGACATGGTTGTCAACGAAGAAGCAGCAATTGAAATGGCAGTTGGCGCTTGCAAGGTGCTTGGTGCGAGTGTTGGGCTTGCATTGACGGGCGTCGCAGGGCCTGCCTCACAAGAGGGCGTAAAGCCAGGGACTCTGTGCGTTGGAGTGTGCTTGCCAGACGGCTCTACTGCTTCGACAACGTTTGCTTTGCCAGCAGTACGCGATCAGATGCGCCAACTTTCGGTCATCAGCGCGCTCGACTTCTTACGCCGTCATATTCGCAACATCTAGCGGAATCGGCGGATTTGGCGAGATTGAGCATTGCTGGTTTTTTAGTAATAAATGTGAGACAATTGAGTATGAACCCAAAACAAATCTTGAAAGCAACAACCCTTCTGGCGGCCGCTGCCAGTTTGGCAATGAGTATTTTTCTCTATTTCAGCGCAGGAGATGAAGTGCTCAATCGATTGAACGGAATTTATGTGGGCGTTTGGGTGCCATCAATTTTGTCACTTGGTACCTTCTTGCTTGCAGGATCAAAGGACAAATAAATCATGTCTCAAGCAGCATTGTTTGGTTTTGGCAGCGTCATATTTTTTATTGTTATGACTGGCGCGCTGTTGTACGGAATGGCTTCATTCAAAGCCTTCGCCGAACGCTCGAAGTAACGCTCTAAATTCGTTGCGTTAAACCACCGTCAACAACAAACACCTGACCAGTCGCGTACTTAGTACGTAACAACCCAAGTGTTGCTTCCACGCAATCTGCAGGAGTGGCAGAGCGACCAAGCGGCGCCATGGCTCGAACGCCAGCATGCTGGTCCTGCCAATCCAAAGTCCACGGGGTTTCGACGAGTCCTGGTGCTACAGCGTTGACTCGCACAGGTCCGCAGCTCTTGGCCAGTAGCAGCGTCATGTGATTGAGTGCCGCCTTCGACATGGAATAGGCGATCGAGCTACCAACTGGGCGCACGCCAGCGATTGAAGTAATAGTGACGACGTTTCCATCTGAACTCTTTTTCAGATGTGGCATGGCCGCTTTGGTGAGTGACCATGTGCCCCAAACATTTACATCAAAAGTTTTTTGAAAAACTTCGTCGGTGAGCGCATCCAAGTCATGGTGAGGCACGAGCTCTGTCCAGCCAGCATTGTTAATCAAGATGTCTAATTTGCCAAAGCGTTTGAGTGTGTCATCGATGAGGCGTAGGCATGCATCTTTGTCACTGATGTCAGCTTGTACGTAGATTGCGTATTCCCCAAGCGACTCGGCAATCTTTTGACCAGCTTCCACCGAAGATGAAGAGTTGATTACGACAGATGCCCCAAGGGAATGTAACGATCGGGCAATGGCCTCGCCAATGCCGCTAGAAGAACCTGTAACTAGCGCTACTTTGCCGCTGAACTCAGACATGGCTTCAAACTCGAAGCAGCGGGGCGGTGAGGCATGTTGGGCCACCATCACCCTTGACCGCCACATTGTCACCATTAAAGAGGTGTACTTCGACTCCGGCTGCGCGCAACTGAGCCTCGATAACTGGGTTGCCTGCTGCGAGTACAACAACGTTTGGTCGGATAGTCAAAATATTGCTGCCCTGAGTAAGCATTTCTTCTTCGCTCACGCTGAACCACGAGATGCCACGAGTTTCGAGAAACTGCAGCAAGCGCACAGGAGCAAGTGGTTCGTAAACAACCGCTTTGTCGTGTGCGATAGGCGAGAGCACGCTCATGAGGTGAAGTACTGCACTTGGTCCTTCGTAGTGGGGGAGATCGAAAGAAAAAACATCGACTCCGTGTGGTGCGAGCAGAGCGCGGACTTGATCGATGCCAGCTTGGTTAGTGCGGTAGCCATGACCAATCAGAAGTGTTTTTGCATCAAGCCAAACTTTGTCTCCACCATCGGCAAACGCAGGGTCGGTGAGTTGCCCCAAGATGGGTACGCCAAGTCTTTCAAGATCTTTGCGAAACTCTGCAGGCTCCGGTGAACGCACAGGCTTTGCCATGCGCAATAAAATCGCGCCGTGTGGAGTCATGATCATTGGGTCATGCATGTAGACAGCATCGACGAGTCCTTCGACTGGCGATGCAACATCAACAGAGCATCCAAGACTTTCAAGTAATTCGGTAAAAGATTTGTGTTCGGTGAGCAATGCCGATGTATCGGGTTGACGCCAGAACCCTTCTTCTACAAATTTTCCAACTGTTGTTGGCGTGCGCACGAGCACTCGCTCAAGTTGTGAAACCATGTCGGGGGTGCCCCATTGAGTGTTCTGTGATGTAGTCATGAGCCTCTAAAAGTAGCAATGATTGGCGTAGTATTTGTTAATGGCACGCAACAAAGTTCGCTTTTTACACCCCTCATATGCGTTAATTGCCCTGGGCCTAGTGGTGTTGTCAGCCTGTGCGGTGAGCAGTACTCCAAGCGCCTCGAGTGATGTCACCAACTCGTTGGTCGAGGTGGATACGACATTGGCCGAAACTGCTCCAACCGTTGTGGAAACAACCGCTCCTGAAACGACGGTCCCCGAGACGACTACAACTTTGCCAGCTCTTGACATCATGTGCATTACGACTCTTAAATGCCAGTTTGCAAATCTTGCAGGCGTTGATTATTCGTTACTCAAACTGGAGTTCACCGATTTCAGTGTGGCCAATCTGGCCGGTGCAAAATTTGTGAGAACCAACCTCAAGCAGACTCAGTTCATTCGAGCCAATGTCACTGGTGCAGACTTCACGGGGGCCAACTTGGCCAGCGCTAACTTCACTGGAGCGGTTATTGCTGGGGCAAACTTCACCAATGCCAACATGCTGAGCACGGTGATCTGCGGTTGGGATCTCGAGTCAGTTGTTGGAATCTCAGCAAAGCAACTTTCCGAAGTTCAAGTCTTTCGAACGAAGGGCAATCTGTATTGCCCATGATTGTGCAGCGCGCTGTTGATCGCACACCGGTTCCGTGGAAAAATGGTTTAGGTGTTCAGTACGAAATCACCTGTGATGGATCTTTGCCCGATGACTGGACTTGGAGACTTTCCACCGCCGATATCACGCAAGATGTTCCGTTTTCGTCGTTTCCTGGAGTAACTCGAGAATTCTGTGTTGCTGATGGAAATGGAGTGGTGCTCAACATCAATGGGGTGGATCATCGTTGCGAACCCGGTTCTGTCACGACGTTCCGAGGAGACGATGTGGTGTTGGCTACCTTGATTGACGGCCCAATGCGAGCGCTTAATTTGATGGTGCGTGACGGTTCAAAAAACAGATCTTTACGTCTTGGCACTGTGGGTCAAAGTATCGATTTTTGTTCTGTGGTTATTGCATTGGGTTCGACTTCAACTTCAAACCTGGTCGTAAATACCGATCAAGTTTCGCTGCAAAAGTTAGATGCTTTGATTTTTAATTCGTTAATAACGATTGAGGTTGCTGACGGTGTTGTCGCAACGATTTAAGTGTTAGGCATCACTAATTATCGTTAGGTGTCACTATTTATTTTTTGATGCACCACTTATGTGACTAGATGTAAATCGTCACATCGGAATAGAACTGCGTAATTACACAGAAATACACTGCAACTCTCTGAGCATGAAAGCGCAATCATCTGGAACTTTTTCGTACTCTTTACTCACGCGAGAAAGGCGAGAACTATGTCAGATACTTCATCAGGGTCAACAGTTCAAAAGAATGAATCATTCCTAGCTAAGTCGGTTGTCGGTCTCATGTTTGTGGCCGTCTCAATTGCTGCACTTGTTTTAGGTGTCGTAGCAGTAGTAGCGATTAACAACGACAATGGAAGCTCCTCAACGTCGAGTTCTTCTTCGGCAGCAGTAGCCACAATCGTGCAAGTAAGACTGACTGAATTTGCTGTCACCATGACGCCAGCAACGGTGCCACCCGGCGAAGTCACTTTTCAAGTTGTCAACGGCGGCACGCTCGAGCATAATTTTGCAATCCCAACGCTCAACAAGCGCACAATCATGTTGAAGTCTGGCGAGACAGCTGAGCTCGTCGTTTCGGGTCTTGAAGCGGGTGAAGTTGCCATTATTTGCGAGACGGCAGGTCATGAGGCATCCGGAATGAAAGCCACGCTGACTGTCGCAGAAGGCGCATCAGCAATGGCAAGTACTGACACTGCGCCGATGTCAGCGATGACATGGCAACAAATGGACAAGGCGATGGAAGACGTTGCCATGACGTACCCAGCTAAAACAGAAGGCATTGGCAACCAGGAACTTGAATACACCATGTCGGCAGATGGCTACAAAGAATTCGTTCTTACCGCAAAGATTGTGAAGTGGGAAGTCGAAGTAGGCAAGTTCGTCGACGGTTGGACGTATAACGGGATGATTCCTGGTCCAGCTATCCATGTGAACTCGGGC
>JBIIWI010000074.1:0-5856 GCA_044339005.1 Ilumatobacteraceae bacterium | reverse complement strand
ACTCTGCCGACGATGCACTGCTGCGACTTGAGTCGTTGATGTTGCAGCACTGCGGGCAATGGCCGCGAGCAGCCATTGCCCAACACATTTGCGCGGCGATCGACGTTGTGATTTCCGTCGGTCGCCACGCAAATGGTTCGCGGTCAGTGATCGAGATCAGCGAAGTATCAACAACGCCTGGTGCTCCATGTCGTCTGCTTCTTCGCCAAGACATCTGTAGTGGTGTGCGCAGCGAGTTGCGCATTGGTCAACTCACTCGAGCACGCTCATGATCTGTGCTGTTTTCAACACTGCACTTAATGTCGTAGTTCTCATAGTCGGCACGCTTTCATTTGCTGGGGCATGTGCCCTACTGATCACACCGCCTCTCACCAAGTATTGGTCGAGGCGATGGTTGCGTGTGAGGCTCGGTGCAACTTCGCACAAAGCCACAGCTGCAACATCACCCGCAACACCAACCACGACACCGGTTCTGCAAACCCCACCTGCCATTACCGATTTTCTCGACGCAATTGCGCGCGACGTACGTTCGGGGTTTTCTCTTGCATCGTCATTTGTGCAATGCAGCGATCAACAACGAGATGACAACCATTGGAGTCAACCCGTTGCTCAACAATGTTTGCGTGGCGTCGTGCTTGCCGATGCACTTGTCGAGTGTGCGCTCCCCACGTGGACACCTGAGATTCGTTTTGCAAGTCGTACCTTGGCGGTTGCAAGTGCAGGCGGCGCTGGCGTAGCACCTGCTCTCGAACACAGCGCATCCGTATTGCGGGAGCAACAGAGCCTGATGCTCGACCGAGATGTGCAGGCCGCTCAGGCGCAGTTGTCTACCAAAGTACTCACATGGTTGCCCATCGCAGTGTTTGCATGGATCGCAATCACTGATCCCATCGCTCGAAGTTTTCTACTCAGTACTCCAGCTGGAATGTGTTGTGTTGCTACTGGCATCACACTCAACGTTGCAGGACGCAAATGGATGTCACGAGTTGTTAGCGATATTTCGGTATGACATTCACGATCATCGTCATTGCATCTGTTGCATTCTGGTTGTTCAAGCGACGCAACCGAAATGTGTTGCCAGCCCAACTTGCACGCCAGCTTCCAGAATTCATTGACGCTGTTGTGTTGTTGATATTTTCTGGCAACACACCTGCTCAATCATTGATCGCGGCGCCCATGTGGCTAGAGCCTCCGTTGCGTGAGATTGTTTCGGATGTGTCCCAACAGTTGTTGCGCGGCAATCGGTTAAGTGACTGTGTTTCATCATTGCGACAACTCATTGGTAGCCCTGCATTTGCGCTGGTCGATGCGCTACTTTCCGCCGACAGAGATGGTCAGTCGATTGTCAACACACTCGATCGTCTTTCCAATGAATCGCGCATGCAACGCAGGCGCCAACTCGATGCCGACATCCGCAGACTTCCTGTGCGACTCACGTTTCCACTCGTGTGTTGCATCCTTCCCTCGTTTGTGATGCTCGGTGTGGTGCCGATGATCGCAACTGCACTTGTTCATCTCAATCACTCATGAAAGAAGGATTATGAAACATCTCTGCATCTATTTCTCACGTTCGCTTCAGCGGCTTCGCTCGGCGATCTCCGCGTACACCAATGCGCACGACTCCGGACAGGCAACGACTGAATATGCGCTTGTGCTACTCGGCGCAGCAATCATTGCGCTTTTAGTCGTGGCTTGGGCTACCGACGGAGGCGGTGCCGGGCGTATCGGCGAACTCTTCGACAGTGTGATCGGCAATATCTTGGGTCGTGCCGACTCTGTCCAGCCGTAGTCGCAGACATGCGCGCTTACCGAAGCCTCCCCGACTCAGGTCAAGCAACGGTCGAACTTGCGCTAGTCATGCCACTCATCATCGGGTTATTGATCATCATTCTCAACGTCGGTTTAGTTGTACGCGATCAGCTTGCGGTGTGGCATGCGGCAAGCGCCGGTGCGCGTGCCGCTTCAATTTCTCCAGACTCACCCGATGTTGTGCAACAAGCAGTCGAGGATGAAGTACGACTACGACCGCTACATCTACAAATCGTTCGTGATGGGGATCTCATTACTGTCGAAGCAAAATACCCCAGAACTTTTGGTTTGTGGCTTATCAGCAGCATCGCACCACCACTTACCCTGTCGGCAACTGTCACGATGCACGTGCAAGATGTTGGGTAGCGTTATCCACATGCAGCTGTCGTCATCAATCATTCGTGATGGCACACAACCTGTGCTTATTTTTGCCGGTGAAATTGACTTGGCAACAGTGCCCACTTGCTCGGACATGCTCACCAAGTTTGTAGATGATCACGCAGGGTTGGACATCGCGGTTGATATGCGACAAGTAACTGCGCTCGATGACACTGGTGTTGGCGTAATCCTTGGAGCAGTTGCTCGCGCGCGCACCGCAGGCTCTCATCTTGTACTCGTCATCGACGATTCAAATATGCGCGCTCGTTTTGGTCTTTAATTTTCTGTAGAAACAAAACGGCCGGCACTTAAGCGATAGCTCAAGTACCGGCCGATTGTTGACCTAATACGGGGGGTATTAGGCGTTTGGAGCTTCTGAGTTCTTATTGTGATTTCCTCGTGGACCGTGGCCTTTACCATGTCCTTCGCCACGTGCTGGGCGCACAGTGTTCACCATTTCAGTCACCTTGGCTGTCAAGCCAGCCAACTTAGTGTCGGCTTGAGCCTGAGTGATCTCACCAGAGGCAAGTTCCTCAGCAATGTGTGTCTGCATGTCTGCAACCAACACATCAATAACTGACTGAACACTCACACTCTGAGCAGTAGCAATCTGCGCGAGCGTCTTGCCACTTTGCACCTGAGTCTTAAGCTCTGCCTCGGTCAATTTCAGGACCGATGCAATCGCTGCAACATTCTTGCCGCCACCTTGTGGTCCACCGCGCATGCCTTCGCCACGTGCTGGGCGCACAGTGTTGACCATTTCGGTCACCTTGGCTGTCAAGCCAGCCAACTTAGTGTCGGCTTGAGCCTGAGTAATTTCACCAGAGGCAAGTTCCTCAGCAATGTGTGTCTGCATGTCTGCAACCAACACATCAATAACTGACTGAACACTCACACTCTGAGCAGTAGCAATCTGCGCGAGCGTCTTGCCACTTTGCACCTGAGTCTTGAGCTCTGCCTCGGTCAATTTCAGGACCGATGCAATCGCTGCAACATTCTTGCCGCCACCTTGTGGTCCATCATTAACACTCGTCATTGAACTATTGAGCACAGTTACTGAACTCGACTTGACTGGTTTTGCTTGTGCACTTCCAACAACGCCGAGGCCGATGGTTCCCATCGCTACAACAATCGCGGTTCCCGCGATCACGCTTTGTATTTGCTTTTTCATCATGTTTCCCTTTCGTTGTGTGCCGGGGGGTTCCGAACACGAGACAGATCTTTATGGGCGTAAGTAAGAATTAGATCAAGACAAGGTAAGAATCAATCAAGAACACTCAAGACCATTCCCTACAAGGGTTTTAGGCGAGTATCGTCAAAACTATGAAGTCTGCAAACAACCAACAATTCTCTGTGGTTATTGCAGAAGATGATCCATCTGTGCGCAAGGCAGTACAACGAGTTCTCGAACTCGAGGGCTATTCGGTCACCGCGGTGAATGACGGTCAGGCTGCACTCGACACGATTTTGGTAAAGACACCAGATGCAGCAGTGCTTGATGTGATGATGCCATTTCTCGACGGCTTGTCGGTATGCAAAGAATTACGCCACCGGGGCAACCGCACTCCTATCTTGTTACTCACAGCACGTCACGAGGTTGGCGACCGCGTCGCAGGACTTGACGCTGGTGCGGATGATTATCTTGTCAAGCCATTTGCGGTTGACGAACTGCTCGCACGCGTGCGTGCACTGCTTCGCCGCCATGCGCCATCAAGCAGCACAGCCACTGTGTTGAAATTGCAAGATCTCACGTTGGATGCAAATCGTCGCGAGGTGCATCGTGGCACACGCCAGATTGATCTCACAAAGACCGAATTTGATCTGTTGCAGATTCTGCTCGAACAAAGTGGAATCGTGTTGACACGTGAATATTTGTATGAGCACATTTGGGGTTTCAACTTCGAAACTAATTCAAAATCTCTCGACGTGTACATCGGTTATTTACGTCGCAAGCTTGAAGAAGGTGGAGAGTCTCGCCTTTTGCATACCGCTCGCGGTGTTGGCTACGTGGTTAAGCCATCATGAGTCTTCGCACACGGCTCTTGCTCACCACGAGCACCATTGTGTTTGTCGTGGTGATCGCACTTTCGGTTGGAGTCTCCACCATCGTGTCTCGACAATTACTTCATGAAGTAGACAAGTCGCTTGATGCACGAATCGAAGCAATTGCCTCTTCGCTGCTTGAAAATACGCAAACCGCACCTCGCGGACAGCGGATCCGAAATCCATTAACAGACGCGTTGATGCCGATGAGATTTGACACGGTCACTCAGGTGATTGATGCCAACGGATCAGTTTTCATTGCGCTCGGAGAAGTTGACTTGCCGATCACTCAACAAGTCTTAAACATCGCCAACAATCCAAGCGGAGGTCTTGCGCGATCTACGGTCACTATTGCTAATGTTCGATACCGAATGCTCACCGTTCCACTTGTGCGCGGCGGGGCTCTACAACTCGCCAAAGACATCAGCGATATTGAACGCGCCAAGTCGGGCATCCGTCAAAGGCTCACTGCCACTGGACTGATCGGCATTTTTGTCGCGGCGATTGCTGGTTGGTGGGTTGCAAAGCGCACGGCAAAACCTATTCAGCAACTTGCCGACGCAGCAGAACACATCGCACTGACACAGAAACTCGACACCACACTCGATATTCATGGCGACCGAGAAATTGAGCAATTAGCCGCCAGTTTCAACACCATGCTCGGTGCACTGCGACTGAGTAGCGAACAACAAAAACAACTTGTGCAAGACGCAAGCCACGAATTGCGCACTCCACTGACCTCCCTGCGTGCCAACACCGAGCTGCTTGAACGCGACACGCTTGATGCACCTACGCGTGATGCGATATTGCGCGATATTCGCGCTGAAGTAGACGAACTCACTTCGCTTTCGAGTGAACTCTCAGCACTTGCGAGTGACCAACGATTGGTTGAAGAGCCAGCTTCGGTTGATCTTGCTGAAGCAGCTGCCGAAGTTGCCAACCGCGCCAGTCGACGCACTGGCCGCACCGTCACAGTGATTGCCAGTGAGCCACAAGTAGTTACTGTGCGTCTCGGCCAGCTTGAGCGCGCACTGAGCAACCTGGTCGATAACGCACTCAAGTTTTGTCCAACTACTCAACCAGTTGAAATCGTTGTGAATGGTAAGCGCATCGACGTTGTCGATCATGGTTCTGGAATTAGCGATGCCGACAAGCCGCTTGTGTTTGATCGCTTTTACCGTTCGGCTGCAACACGTGCGCTACCTGGCTCTGGACTTGGGTTAGCGATTGTTAAACAGTTTGCAACTGATCACAGTGCAACAGTGGCGGTGTCAGACACGCCAGGTGGCGGTGCAACTGTCACAATTACATTTGCTTAAATTTTAGGTTTCTTGCGCGCACCCTTGCGATCGTAGGCACGCTCGTGCACAGCTTTTTGTTCTTCGAGTTCAAGTTCTTCTGCCACCAACATCTTCATGTTTGCAAGTCGCTCTAACGACACATCACCACGTTCTACCGCTGCTTGCACAGCGCAACTTGGTTCATCTTCGTGCTTGCAGTCGCGAAACTTGCACGACTCGGTCAAAGTAAAAATATCGCTGAATGCCAATTCGATTCCATGATTGCTCATCCATAAACTCACCGCGCGTAAGCCCGGCGTATCTATGAGCCAGCCACCGTTTACAA
>JBIIWI010000073.1:0-5881 GCA_044339005.1 Ilumatobacteraceae bacterium | reverse complement strand
TGACGAGAACCGAATTGAATTGAGCGCCGGTGTGCGCGGTGCACATAGCCCCGATCTTCGTGAGCAATGACGTCATTGGGTGTGCTTCACGCACGATCCCCGAATACTGATACGCAATTCCGCTATCCGTAAACCACGTAGAGAGCCCAGCCTGAGCATGCTTTTTACCGAACATGACCATCTCCGGCTGCTCCCACGGCGTTTTGGTTTTCAATTCTTCAAATGCTTCCCGCGCGAAGTCGGCATCGAAAAATCTTGGATACAGCACGGCACTTCCATCAAACGGAAGCAGTTCTTGTGCATCAGAAAACAAACTTGGGGTACTCACGGTTGTTCATAATTCTTGCACGACTGATACCGTTTACGCATGACAAATTGGCGTGACCTCAGTGCCAGAGCATCGCTTGCTTCGCATCGACTCATCGGTTGGATTTATTGGGATCCAGATGCAATTGCGCGGTTCACCGCACTTGGCGTGCCAAATGGCTTGGGCTATTACATCACCACGCGCTCTGCCCCACTTGCCTCGGTTGGCAACAATGCCGTCACCGCAGCGTTCTACTCAATCCGCAAAGAGTTCATTGATGTGTGTCTTGATGTTGCACGCCAGCACACCACGTTTGAAGACGCTTACCGTGTGCGCAACGAAGCAGTTGCTCGAGGATTGCGTGAATACGCGCCAGAAATAATCGATCCGTTGAGCAAGTTGGCATTGCCGCTTTGGGATGCTGCCGACTCACTGCCCATCGGTGGTCGAGTTCTGTATGCGGCGCATCGCGCATGGCCCCGCTGTGAAGAAGACCCTGCACTGTCGGCATGGCTTGCCGTTAACTGCATTCGCGAGTGGCGCGGTGACACACACTTTGCGGTACTTGCAAGTCACGATGTGAGTGGCGTGCAGGCAGGGTTGTTGCACGACGCATTTCTTGGTTATCCAGGCGACTGGATTCCGCGCAGTCGCGGCGCCGATGATGCCCAACTTGATGAAGCTTGGGCCGCACTCGATGCCCGTGGCTTTGTGAGCAACGGACGCATCAATGATGCCGGTCTTGCGTTTAGAGAACAGATCGAAGACACCACGAACGAATTGTGCGAAAAAGCGTGGCGCCGACTTGGCGAGCAAAACAGTCTCGAATTTGTTCAACTCATCGAACCAATCGGCCACCGATTTCTGGCTCGCATCGATGCAACCGCAGGTGAAAACTGGATGCCAGCAGCGCGAGATTCACGCCGAAAATAGCGTTTCTCCGCTCACTAGGCTCAGTGGCGTGATTACACAATTTTCTAGTGATACCGCATTGCTTCTTGTTGATGTGCAAAAAGGTGTCGACGTGCTCGAGCATTGGGGCGGGCCAACAGGTCGCCGCAATAACCCCGACGCCGAGTCGCACATGTTGCGTTTGCTCGCCGCGTTTCGTCAACACGGACTCACTATCGCGTACACACGACACGACTCTCGAGAAGCAGCTTCCCCGCTCAAGTTTTCACTACCTACTGGTGCACAAAAAGAGGGCTTCGAAGTACAGCCAACCGACATCTGTGTTGAAAAAGATGTCAACAGCGGTTTCATTGGCACC
Source organism: Ilumatobacteraceae bacterium (assembly GCA_044339005.1). GTDB lineage: Bacteria > Actinomycetota > Acidimicrobiia > Acidimicrobiales > Ilumatobacteraceae > UBA3006. The sequence goes on along the minus strand of JBIIWI010000073.1, from coordinate 4,304 downwards.
GATCTTGAAATTCAGTTGCGCCGCAAAGGCATCAAGCGACTCGTAATCGTTGGATTTTTCACCAACATGTGCATCGAGACAACCACACGGATGGCCGGCAACCTGGGTTTTGACACATATCTCGTACCCGACTGTTGCGCGACGACTAATCGCATTGGTCTCGATGGCGCCGACTATGACGCCGAACTTGTGCACGACATGACGGTTGCCAATTTGCATGGCGAATTTTGCACGGCCATCACCCCTGGTGACGTCATTGCACTACTTGATGCTGATGCACCGCAACTCGACAGAGTGCAAGGCAACGAATAACGCGCAATTCCTAATCGCCATTTTCCAAATTAGGCGAGATGTTTGCGTAACAACGAAGCGACTTGCTGGTGAGCAATCTCGGCATCATCAAGAGCACCAATCATTTTGAAGAAATCATGAAACTCGCCGATGTATCGAGTGATAGTGACGCTCACACCATTCTCTATGAGTCGACGACCATACGCCTCGCCTTCATCACGAATTGGGTCATATTCTGCCGAAATAACGATCGCTGGTGGCATCTGCTTCAAGATCTCGTCAGATACCAAAATCGGTGAGGCTTTCACATCACTGATGTCACTTGCATCGCGCAAATAATGCTTCTGAAACCACTTCAGCACTTCGAGAGTCAACAATGGACCGCCACTGTTCTCCAAAATGGACGGATACGACATTGACGCGTCTACACCTGGATAAATGAGCATCTGAAATTTGATTGGCACAACCATTGCATGACAGACATGTGCGGCCAATGTGCCGCCTGCCGAGTCTCCCCCAACCGCAATGCGATTTGGATCAATTCCCAACGATTTCGCATTTTTGAATGCCCACTCGACCGAGGTAAGCGCATCGTCAATAGCTGCTGGAAACTTGTGTTCGGGGGCCAAGCGATAATCAACTGCTAATACAGCGTGACCCGATTTTGCTGCAAGCGAACTCGCGACTCCGGCATGAGTGTCGAGGTCACCAATGACGAATCCGCCACCGTGGAAATACACAAGAAGTCCCAAATCGTTTGATTTTGAAGGCCGATAGAGTCTGCACGGCACTCCACCTGCATCAACTTCTCGAATCTCGTCCATTTCGTCTGTTGGAGGAATGGTCGCAAGTTTGTACGAAGCTCGAACGTCTACTGGTGCCGCATCAGCGATTGGTCTCGAATTGACTGATGCGATGAGATCCGCAATCACTTGGGCTTGCGGATGAAGTGGCATGATAAATACCTTAGAGCCCGCGGAACACGGGCAACGAAGCGATTAACACTCCAGTCGCAGCAAAAATCGACATCAGCACAACAAATGTGGGCTGTAATCCGAAATGATCGACACTTGCTCCAACGATCAACTGACCAACTGGAGGTCCTGCATACAGCAACGACATCTGTAGCCCATACACACGTCCTTGTAGCTCTGGTTGTACACGTGTTTGTACCACGGTGTTCCACAACGGATTAAATGGACCCCACGACAATCCAGCAAAAAATGCAAGAACTACGAAGACAGAAGTGGATGGCAGAAAAGCCATCGGAAACAACGCAAGGCTTGAGATCAGAACAACTAAACGCAACAGCGTTTTAGTGGAAATACGTGCAGCAAGTTTGCCGTATGAAAACGACCCGATCACCATGCCTGCAGCAAGGCTTGCAAACAGTGAACCAAGCGCGCGTGGGTTGTTGATTGACTCGAAATACGTCGGAAAAATCACGGTGTCAATCGGCATGTACATTCCAGACAGAAACACGAATGAAAGTGTGAGTGAAAGTAATGGCTTATCTGAAGTCAATACACGCAGTCCACTCTTGAGTGAATCAAAAAATCGTTCATGCCCATCGTCTTCGTGAGCAGTTGTTTTGCCGTGGGCATCATCAACCTTCATTACCCACACGCACAGGGTCGCAACTCCAAACATCACTGCGGTGATTCCAAACGCCAACATCGGTCCGCTGAACTCGATGCATGCCGCACCAATTGCAGGACCAACCATCCAGCCGATCGCAAAAATGCCCTCATGCCGGCCATTTGCTGTATCTACATCCACACCCGAAGCGGTCGCGGCATTGGGAATCAGTGACTTACGCGCCGTGTATCCAGCGGGGTCAAAACATGCGCCGAGTACTGCGACCACCAAGATCCACATATATGTCAGGTCTCCGACCCAATTGATCACTACAAACATCAAAACAGAAACAAGCGACATCACGTCCGAAAACATCGAGATCGCGCGACGCCCAAAACGGTCGATCAACCCACCGACAATCGGTGAAACAAAGATTCCAGGAATACTTGAAAGCGCAGCTAGTAATCCGGCCTTGGCAGCCGACCCCGTGAGGTCAAGAACAAGCCACGGAATCGCGATCATCACAACGCCATTCGAAATTCCTGAAACTGCATTTGTTGCCTGTAGCAATGGAAATGCAGATCGATTTTTCGGTGTAGAAATCACTATGTTCCAGCGTAATTGGCAAAAACTTCAGACAGACTGCATGCGATGAGCAGCATCATTGTTTCCGAGTTGGAATACGGCCCACCTGGATCCGACCAATTATTTTTTGATGTGAGTTTTAAAGTCACACCAGGCGAACATGCAGCAATTGTTGGTGCTAACGGTGTTGGCAAGAGCACAATCTTGCGAATTTTGTCTGCGCAAATCGAAGCCGATGGCGGCGAGTTTTCGGTGGGCGGCACCATGCTCAACATGACACAAGACGTGGGTATGTCGCGACCCGATGACACATTGCGCGAGATGTTGATCGAAGTCGCGCCATCCGCGCTGCGCACTGCCGGCCGTGCACTCGTTGCTGCAGAAAAAGCATTGGCCGACGGCACCGACGACGGCATGGGCTATGCCACAGCGCTCTCTGACTGGGGTGATTTGGGTGGATACGAACTTGAAACCAAGTGGCAAGCGTCTGCACAACGCAGCGTCAAGTCGCAAATTGATGATTTATCAACACGACTCGTGTCCGAACTCTCGGGTGGCGAGCGCAAGCGCTTGGTTCTCGACCTCTTGCTCACTTCTGGTGCCGATGTGTTGTTGCTCGACGAACCAGACAACTACCTCGACATACCAACCCGTGCATGGCTCGAAGAACAGATCAAAGTTTGTCGTTCAACCATCCTGATGGTGAGTCACGACCGCACACTGCTTGAGCGATGCGCAACAAAGATCGTTGTTATTGAGGGCTCAGGTTGCTGGGTGCACGGTGGCTCATACGTGACTTTCCCCGAAGCCCGCGAAAAGCGCCAGGCTTTGCTCGGCGATGACCTCAAACGTTGGAACGACGAAGAGCGACGACTGTTTGCGCACATGAAAATCATGAAGCAACGCGCTGCGCAAAACTTCAAGAACGCAACGAAAGCTAATGGCGCCGAAACACGGTGGGAAAAGTTTGTTGCTGCAGGCCCTCCACCTCCCCCAGTTGCCGATCAACAGATTTATGTGCGTCTTCGTGGAGCAGATGCTGCACGCCGAGTCGCGAAACTCGAAAGCGTCTCTATTGCAAAACTCTTCAAACCGTTTTCCGAAGAGATCCATCACGGTGAGCGAGTTGCCCTCATTGGTCCAAACGGCACTGGCAAAACTCACCTACTGAAAGTTCTCAGTGGGCAAAACGAGCCGGATACTGGCAAGATCACCTTCGGTCCACGCACATCTGTCGGTGTATTTACACAAATCAACAACCGCCCAGACTTCGTTGGCCGTGAGTGTTTGGCCATTGTGCTCGACCGAATTTCGGAAGAAGAACGCGCAATGAAAACCCTTTCGCGTTACGGCTTGGTGAACAACGCTCGCCAAAAGTTCGACACGTTGTCGGGCGGACAAAAAGCACGACTCGAAATTCTGCGCCTCGAAATCGAAGGTCACAACGTCTTGTTGCTCGACGAACCAACCGACAACCTCGACATCGAGTCATCCGAGGCACTCGAGCACGCACTCGACGGGTTTGAGGGCACCGTTGTTGCTGTGAGTCACGACAGATCCTTCTTGGCGCAGTTCGATCGCTACATCATGATCACCGACGACGGCGAGGTTTATGCACTTCCCGACTTTGAGATAGCCCTCAAAGGCCTCACAGAGCCAGACAAACTCGCTTCGCTTCGTTTGGCCAAACCACTTCACGAGTAGATTCGTTCTTTATGAGCGCATTAGATCGTCCTCGTTACGGCCGCCTCAACAAGGAATACGGAATGAAGCTGGCTTTTTGTAAGCCAGAAGATGACGGTCCCGTATGGATGGTCAACTTGATGAAGTATCGCGAGAAAGCCGACTAC
>JBIIWI010000021.1:0-18519 GCA_044339005.1 Ilumatobacteraceae bacterium | reverse complement strand
AGGTCATTTCGATCATCACGTCGCGACTTGGATATTCAACAATCACGATGTAGTCCCATTTGTCGGCTTCGTTGTCGCCAATCAATACGCCCATTGGCTTTCCGTGCCAGACGAGCTTTCCGCCGCGCTCGGTCACCATCTTGATGACGTTTTCGCCGTACTTGTTGTACGAGGCCTCACCCGATTTGTCATCCGATGTTCTTGCCTTGAACTTGAGCAAGTTGACCATGTGGATCGGGCCGCTGGATGGCGCTGCAAGAAATGCAGTGAGCTGTTCTTTTGTTGGTTTAATTCCCATATTCGCAGTGTAGGTGCAATTACCTATGGGTGCTACCCCTAACACAGATTTTCCTGGCTGGGTTGATCGAGCTCTCAACAAATACAAATAAATACGAAGAAATGACAAAATTTGTTGTTGCTCAATGCGTTCAACATTTTTGTTGACACATATTTTCTGATGGATGCGCAAACAACATGTTGCAGTGCTCACAACAATCGCGTTAGTTGTTTTTTGCAGTGTGCACACTGCGCGCGACGCACATGCCGACACCGCTGGTGGCGCACTCACCGATGCAACTGGTGCGTCAACACAATCGCAAGCACGCATGCGTTACATCACTGCAGGCGACAATCACACATGCATCGTGTTAAGCAACAACTCGGTCAAATGTTTTGGCATGGGTGCAGACGGTCAGTTGGGAAACGGCTCGACCAACAACATTGGTGACAGTACGGCGTCGAGCGTTGCAACTTCGACTGTGGTCTCACTGGGCACGGGTCGCACGGTGCGTTCAATTTCGGCGGGCGCGGCGCACACATGCGCACTGCTCGACAATGCAACGGTCAAGTGTTGGGGTTATGGCGCTGTCGGAGCACTTGGATATGAGAGCACTGTTAATAAAGGCATTTCGACTGAGCTGATGGGCGACTCGCTGCCCGCGGTTGCGCTTGGAGATGGCCGAACGGCACTGCAAGTCTCGGTTGGCTCGCAACACTCGTGCGCCTTGCTCGACGATTATTCGGTCAAGTGTTGGGGGCGTGGCACCTACGGGCAATTGGGTATTGGTTCTACAGCCACCATCGGCGATGAAGTAGGCGAGATGGGCAATTTGTTGACAGCCGTAGTGTTTGCCGCTGGACGAAGCGCACGCTTCATTGCCGCCGGTTCAAACCATACGTGCGCCATTCTCGACAACGCTTCGGTGGTGTGTTGGGGTCGCGGCAACTCTGGTCAGCTTGGTCAGGGTGCAATCAGCAATATCGGTTACTCGGGTTCGGCAACTGTTGCATCAACACCTGCAATCGACTTGACCGCTGGTCATACCGCACTTGCAATCAGCGCGGGTGATGCACACACGTGCGCAATTCTCGATAACGCCGCGGTTAAGTGTTGGGGCTCTGGAGGCAATGGTCGCTTGGGTTCGGGTGCAACCGCCAACTTGGGTGACGGTGCAGGAGAGATGGGCAGGTTGCCCGGCACTGTCAACGTTGGTGACGGTCGCACTGCTCGCGCAATCAGTGCGGGCAGTGCGCACACGTGTGCAGTGTTGGATGACGCAACGGTGAAGTGTTGGGGCAACGGTGCATCAGGGAACCTCGGATACGGAAATCAAAATAATGTTGGTGACAATCCGAATCAGATGGGTACAAATCTTGCAGCGGTTGCTCTCGGCACTGGTCGCACCGCGCTTGCCATCAGCGCAGGTGGCGCGCACACATGTGCGGTACTCGACGACGCGACACTTAAGTGTTGGGGCGATGGCTCGAGTGGCCAACTTGGTTCGAGCGGTATTGCGGCTATTGGTGCAAGCTCAGACCCTGACGAGATGGGCGATTCACTTGCTGTTGTTGCACTAGGTGGCTCCGTTGATACCGCAACCGAACCGACTGCGCCACAAAGTGTTGTTGCGGTTGCGGGCGACACACAAGCAACAGTGTCGTGGGCCGCGCCTACGAACACCGGTGGCTCGGCAGTCACCGACTATGTAGTTGAGTATTCGGTACAAAGTTCTGGTGTGTGGTCGGTGTTCAGCGATGGTGTATCTACATCGCTGAGCGCGACTGTTACAGGTCTCGTAAATGACACGTTGTACTCGTTTCGAGTCAGCGCGCTCAACGCAGTCAACACTGGCGTCGCGGCATTGGCGTCCACTTCGATCACGCCAGTAACTACAACGACTACAACCACGACTACGACTTCAACTACAACTACAACAACGGTTACACCGACTACTTCGACTACGGTCGCGCCGACCACCACAAACGCGACTACAACTCTTCCGACCACATCAGCAACTTTTACATCTACAACCGTCGCCCCTGCTACAACAATCGCGACTACGACCACATCAACGAGCACAACGACAGCGTTGCCGCAACTTGTTAGTGCGCGAACGATTCCGACGATCGTTGTGCAACCATTTGCACTCAACATCTCGGCGCTCAACACAGTGCAACTTGAGCGGCTCGTTCGTTATTCCGCCAATCTCAAACGAGGCGATACCGTTACGTGCACGTCGTATTCGTCGAACAATGCTCTTGGTGTGGTCAGTCGCATCAATGTGCAGCGAGCTCGAACGGTGTGCAATTTTTTGTCGGCCAAGGTCAGTGGCCTTCGGGTCAGGTTGGTCGCGGCATTTGCCCCAACGGCTCTCGTTCGCAGTTCGAGCGCTGGTTCGCTTCCAGGCTGGCAAAGCCTCAATCTGCTCAGACGGGTGGTTGTAGAGGCCCTTCCAGGCACCTAAGCACGGTTTGTACAGCGCTTAAAGCACCAAAAGCACTAAAAAGAAATAGTTCGGTTGCCGAAAGGCTTTTGTGCTGACACACTGAAAGACGTGTTCGCAACAAAGGCATCTGCCATCCTCAATACCAAAGTCGTAGTAGTAGTTAGATAGGCACACCGGCTCTCGCCGCGTGTGCCCAAGCCTCCCACAAGGGAGGCTTTTTTATTCCCCAAAAACAATTTCGACAACAGCACTAAAGACGGAGAAACACATGACATCCAAGCAAACGAAAGCAGGAAAGCTCGGTGAAAAGATCACCGGTGCCGAAGCACTGATTCGCGGCCTCGAGATGGAGAACGTGGATGTGATGTTTGGTCTGCCAGGTGGTTGCATCTTGCCTGCATACGACCCGTTGCTCAAGTCGTCAATCCGCCACATCTTGGTGCGTCACGAGCAGGGTGCTGGTCACATGGCCGAGGGTTATGCACACGTCACTGGTCGACCTGGCGTTGCCATGGTCACGAGTGGTCCTGCTGCAACCAATATGGTCACGCCATTGTGTGATGCATTCATGGACTCGATTCCGATGGTTGCAATCACCGGACAAGTTTCTACGGCTGCAATCGGTACCGATGCATTCCAAGAATGCGACACGGTTGGTATTACGCGCAGCATCACCAAGCACAACGAACTTGTTATGAGCGCAGAAGATTTGCCAATGGCAATTCGTCAGGCGTTCCACATCGCAACTACAGGTCGTCCAGGCCCAGTGCTCATTGACGTTCCAAAAGATGTTTTGCAAAATGAAATGAGTTGGAATTGGCCAACCGATGATGAAGTTGCCGACAGCCTTCCTGGTTACAAACCAAACACCAAGGGTCACACACGCATGATCAAAGAAGCTGCGCAATTAATTTTGCGTAGTGAGCGACCAGTGCTCTATGTCGGTGGTGGTGTTCTTAAAGCACGCGCTGCTGATGCATTGCGCGCACTTGCCGAACTCACACAGATTCCTGTTGTCACCACATTGATGGCACGCGGAGCGTTTCCTGACGATCACCCATTGTGCTTGGGCATGCCTGGCATGCACGGAACTGCAACTGCAGTTACTGCAATGCAGAAGAGCGATTTGTTGATCGCACTCGGCGCACGCTTTGACGATCGCGTTACTGGAAAAGTAAACGGCTTTGCACCAGATGCAAAGATCATCCATGTCGACATCGACCCAGCAGAGCAGGGCAAAGTACGTAAGCCAGACGTTCCAATCGTGGGCGACTGTCGTTTGGTCATCGAAGAGATGGTCAAAGCGATTCAAGAGTTACTGCAGGGCGGTACATCACAAGCTGATCTCAATCCGTGGCGTAGTCGCGTCAGCGGTTGGCAAGAGCAGTTTCCGTTGACATACGAACAGAGCGAGCCAGGCGGCCCACTCAAGCCACAGTATTGTTTAGAAAAATTGCGCGATGCAGCACCAGAAGGCACGATCCTCGTGTCGGGTGTTGGTCAGCACCAAATGTGGTCGAGCCAGTACTGGCGCTTCAATGAGCCATACACGTGGGTTAACTCGGGTGGCTTGGGCACGATGGGCTTCTCAGTTCCTGCAGCGATCGGTGCAAAAGTTGGTCGTCCAGACAAAACTGTTTGGGCAATCGACGGCGACGGTTGTTTCCAGATGACAGCGCAAGAGTTGGTCACTGCATCAATCGAGAAAATTCCAGTCAAGATCGGCATTCTCAACAACTCATACCTCGGCATGGTTCGCCAATGGCAAGAGATGTTCTACGACGAGCGTTACTCAGAAGTGTATTTGTCACCAGATACGCCGAACTATGTCAAGTGGGCAGAGGCAATGGGTTGTGTTGGTATTCGTGTTGACGATCCATCCGAAGTCGAAGCAGCAATCGACAAAGCAAACTCGATCAACGATCGACCAGTTGTTGTCGATTTCCGCGTTGACGCAAGAGAAATTGTGTATCCGATGATTGCGCCGGGCACGACGAACGACGCCATCATGTTGCCACCATCACAAAGCGGTCGAAAGGAGTTCCTCAAATGAGCGGCTCAAATCCATACGGCAGTGCACCAACACATCACATGTTGTCGGTGCTTGTGCAAAACCGACCAGGCGTGCTCGCGCGCGTTGCGTCGTTGTTTGCTCGTCGCGGTTACAACATCTTTTCGCTGGCCGTTGCGCCAACCGAACAGGCCGAGTACAGCCGCATCACCATCGTGGTCGACGTTGAGTCGGCTCCTCTCGAGCAGATCGTCAAGCAGTTATTCAAACTGATCGACGTCGTTCGTATCTCCGAGCTTGACCCACGCAAGTCGGTCGAGCGCGAGCTCATGGTTGCGACCATCAAGGCAAGTGCCACAGAGCGTGGCGAAATCGTTGAATTAGTCAATATCTTCGAGGGACGAATTCTCTCAGTTGGGTCTGACGCCGTCACCGTTTCTCTGGACGGAAGTCCTGAAAAGTTGGACGATTTCTCAGAATTGCTGCGACAATATGGGATTACAGAATCGCAGCGCACAGGTCGCGTTGCGCTTCCAAGGCTCGATACAGCAACTAAAGCAACTAAAGCTCTTAACACACAAGGAAAGGCAAACTAATGGCTGCAAATATTTATTACGAGAAAGATGCCGATCCGGCAATCATCCGTGCAAAGAAAGTGGCCATCGTTGGTTACGGCTCACAGGGTCATGCACATGCACTCAACCTCAAAGAGTCGGGTGTTGATGTAGTTGTTGGTTTGCGTGACGGCTCGTCTTCAAAAGCCAAAGCCGAAAGCGCTGGTCTACGAGTGATGTCAATTGCTGACGCCACAAAATATGCCGACGTGATCATGATCCTTGCTCCAGACACCGAGCAAAAGAAGATTTACGAAGAGAGCATTGCGCCACACCTCACCGAGGGCAAGGCAATTGCATTCGCACACGGTTTCAATATTCGTTTCAATCGCATTCAAGCACCAAAGGGTGTTGACGTAATCATGATTGCTCCAAAGGGCCCAGGCCACTTGGTGCGACGTACGTATACCGAAGGCGGCGGAGTGCCAGCACTCATCGCTGTTGAACAAGATGCATCAGGAAAAGCAAAAGCAATTGCGTTGTCATACGCCGAAGCAATCGGTGGCGCACGCGCAGGTGTTCTTGAAACGACATTTACTGAAGAGACCGAGACCGACTTGTTCGGCGAGCAAGTTGTTCTCTGTGGTGGTTTGACATCACTCGTCCAAGCCGGATTCGAAACACTCGTCGAGGCTGGCTATCAGCCAGAGATGGCGTACTTCGAGTGCTTGCACGAAGTGAAGTTGATTGTTGACTTGATGTACGAAGAAGGAATCGCAGGAATGCGTTATTCCATCTCCGACACTGCGGAGTACGGTGACGTCTCACGCGGACCACGCATCATCAACGCTGCAACAAAAGTTGAGATGAAGAAGATTCTTGGCGAAATTCAGTCGGGCAAGTTTGCCGAAGAGTGGATCGCCGAGAGCGACGGTGGCCGCAAGCGTTTTGCCGAGTTGCAAAATGCTGGTCGCAATCATCCAATCGAAAAGGTTGGTGCTCAGTTGCGCTCAATGATGCCTTGGATCTCCAAGGGCAAGAAGAAAGTCTCCGAAATTTCCGGAGGCTGATAAGCCTTATTTAAGCGCTAAATGGGCTAATAAGGCCTATAGATACAGGCTTTTAGATTCCCGAGTTGTTTGGTCAACAATTGCCCTCTAGGGTGCTTGCCATGACTAACAACTGGGGTTTCGAAACACGTCAAATTCACGCCGGCCAAGTTGCCGACCCAACCACTGGTGCGCGCGCCGTACCTGTGTATCGCACCACGAGTTACGTGTTCCGCGATGCGCAACACGCACAAAACTTGTTTGCGCTTGCCGAGATCGGCAACATTTACACGCGCATCATGAACCCAACGCAAGGTGTGCTCGAAGCACGCTTATCGTCACTTGAAGGCGGCACTGCAACTGCAGTTGGTTTGCCAGGTGCACTTGCAGTGAGCTCCGGTCAGTCTGCTGAGTTGCTTGCAATTCTTACAATCGCAGAGACTGGCTCGCACATCGTTGCATCGCCAAGTTTGTACGGCGGCACCTACAACTTGTTTCACTACACGTTGCCAAAGTTGGGCATCAATGTCACGTTTGTTGAAGATCCAGACAATCTCGATCAGTGGAAGGCAGCAGTGCAGCCAAACACCAAGTTGTTCTACGGCGAAGTATTGGCCAACCCACGCAACAACATTCTTGACATTGAAGGCATCAGCAAAGTTGCACACGCAGCTGGCGTACCGCTCATCGTTGACAACACCGTTCCAACCCCGTACTTGATTCGCCCAATCGAGTGGGGTGCAGACATCGTCGTGCATTCGCTCACCAAGTTCATTGGCGGTCACGGCACATCAATCGGTGGAGCAATCATCGACGGTGGCAAGTTTGACTTCGGTCAAAACGACAAGTTCCCAAATTTCACCGAGCCAGATCCGTCGTACCACGGTCTCGCATACTGGCCAGCGCTTGGTCACGGTTCGTTCATCATCAAAGCTCGCGTACAAATGTTGCGCGACTTGGGTATGGCAACTACGCCAGACAACGCGTTCAACTTCTTGCAAGGACTCGAGACATTGTCGTTCCGTATGGATCGCCACTGGGCTAACGCACAAAAAGTTGGCGAGTTCTTGGCCAAGCATCCACAGGTTGAAGAAGTGTTCTATGCAGGTCTCACCACCAGCAAGTGGCACGAGCGTGCAAAGAAGTACGGCAATGGCAAGGGTTACGGCTCGGTGCTTGCATTCAACATCAAGGGTGGCGTCGAAGCTGGCCAGAAGTTTGTGGCAGGCCTCACGTTGCACAGCCATGTTGCCAATATCGGTGATGTGCGCAGTCTCGTGATCCACCCAGCCTCAACCACCCACAGTCAGCTGTCTCCAGAAGAGCAAAAGTCAACGGGAGTATTCCCGGGACTGGTGCGCTTGTCAGTTGGACTCGAGACAATCGACGACATTTTGGCTGACCTCGAAGAGGGCTTCAAGGCCGCCAAGTAATCTGTTGGCCGCATGGCGGTCTGCACCCAAGTCACCTCTCAATCGCTGGATATTTTGCTCACGGGGATGGACGCTGTCTGGGCATTGAAGCGAAGGTTGGTTTACCTGGCGACAGCCGTGCCTTCATGAGTATGTATCGGGCTAAACAGGTGCTCTTAATTACGACATCGGGCAAACCCGCGGTAATCGGACTTCAGGTTCTGGATGCGACTGCAGTTATAGACGCACTCTGATCGCAATCCCGTTAACCAGTTGTTTACCTAAATTTGAGTCTTAGTTGGTGAAGTTGTTGAGTGTCGTTCTTGTCCTTCTCATACCTTGTCTATGTGCGGGAAAGATCTCGCAATCACAAGACCACCACAAGGAGCAATAAGCACATGGCATTAAATGTCACGAAATCAAAGGTTGCACGTTTCGTCGTTGCAACATTAGCCGTTGGCGTGGTTGCCATGTCTTCGGCAAGCCCAGTGAGCGCTGCGAAAATCGGCGACTCGTGCAAGCAAAAGGATGCCTACAAAATCGAAAAGGTAGGAACGTCGTATATCCGTTGCGAAATTGTAAAGGGAACTTCGATTCACTCCAAAGACAAAAAGACAGCAGCGAAGTTCGCGTGGACTAACACAACCGAGCGCCAGTACCTCATTGCTAACGCAAATAACGAAACTATTCGAATTGACGGTTCAAGCACCGTCTACCCACTGTCAGCTGTTGCGGCTAAGTACTTTGAGAACTCGACAAAGAGTGTCAAAAAGGGCGAAGCAGCAAAGGTGACTGTTGGTTTCTCTGGAACTGGTGGAGGATTTGAAAAATTCTGCCGCGGCGAAACAGACATCTCGAACGCATCGCGCGCAATCAAGTCAACTGAAAAGGCAATTTGTGACAAAGCAGGCATTGCAATGACCGAGATCTTGATCGCAAATGACGGCTTGGCTGTTGTTGTAAACAAGAGCAACACTTGGGCATCATGTCTCACCATGGTTGAAATGAAGAAAATTTGGGACTTGAATAGCAAAGTCGCAAAGTGGTCTGATGTTCGTGCAGGCTTCCCAGACACCGCAATCAAGTTGTTTGGTGCAGGCACCGACTCTGGAACGTTTGACTCATTCACCGAAATGGTGAACGGCAAGGCAAAGCAGGTTCGTAAAGATGGCGTGCAGACGTCCGAAGACGACAACGTGACAGTGTCCGGTGTAAATGGTGACACTGGCGCCATGGGCTACTTCGGCCTTTCGTACGCGATTGAAAACGAAAGCAAAGTCAAACTTGTTCAACTTGATAAGGGTGCGGGCTGCGTTACGCCGTCAAATGCAACCGTTCAGGCTCAGCAGTACCCACTGTCACGCCCTCTCTACACGTACGTGAAGAACTTATCGATCTCCACCAAGCCTGCAGTTGGCGCATACGTTCAATTCTGGGTAGACAACTTGGCTCAAATTAGCGAAGACGCCATCTTCGTACCATTGACAAAGCCACAGATGAAGACCTTGGCAAAGGAAATGGCAGTAATCGCCAAACTCCCACGCGTAAAGAAGTAATTAATCAGTTCAGACATTTAGCAAAGATTGGGTTCCGGGGCTTATGCCTCGGAACCCTATTTGCTGAAGAGGTTTTATCATCCGCTTAACAATCGTGGAAGAATGAATATATGAATGCAACAGCGCCAAAAGAATTCAGCCTTGCGCCCTCCGGTCTCAAGCTACGCCAGCAGCGGCTTGAGGTGCTGATTAAGTATGCGTTGTCGCTTATTGCCCTAAGTGGAGTTCTTGTTACTACGGGCGTTGTCGTGGCGTTGGTCCGGCCATCAGTAAGTTTTTTTCAAGAGATAAGTATCAAAGAGTTTTTATTTACTACAACCTGGTTCCCGCTCTACGAGCCTCCTGACTTTGGGGTGTGGCCGTTAGTTATCGGTACGTTCACTGTGATGTTGATCGCGGTTGTAATCGCGGTTCCTGGTGGTTTAGCAGTGGCGTTCTTCTTGAGCGAATATGCTTCGCCAAAGACAAAACGAATTCTTAAGCCGATGCTCGAAATCTTGGCTGGCGTACCAACAGTGGTGTTCGGTTTCTTCGCACTCAATTTCATCGCCCCGAATGTGGCAAGGAAAATATGGGTGTTTAGTGATGTTGGGTTTTATAGTGCACTTGCAGCAGGCATCACCGTCGGCCTCATGATTTTGCCAATGATGACAACGCTTGCCGAGGATGCGATGGCTGCGGTCCCACGCGCTTTGGTAGATGGCGCCTATGCACTTGGTGCAACAAAGCGCGAGGCGTGCACCGGAGTTATTTTGCAGGCTGGTTTGTCCGGCATCATCGCCGCTGGCGTAATTGCAATGTCTCGCGCAATTGGAGAAACCACCATCGTGCTGCTAGCGGCTGGAAGCACCGCCAATTTCACGTTTAATCCAGGTGAACCTATGCAGACGATGTCATCGTTCATTGGTTTTGCCGGACTCGGCGACCAGCCAACTGGCTCACTCGGGTACATGACGATCTTTGCCGTGGGCGCAATGCTCTTCGTCATCACGTTTGGGTTGAATATTTTAAGCCAACGAATTGTCACACGATTTCGCGAGGTCTACGAATGAGTACAACAGCAACAGTTGCCCAATCAAGATATACGGCCGATCTTCGTGACAGTACTAGTGCGTCGCGGAAACGACGCGACAAGATCTTTTTGCTTGGGCTGTGGTTTGCAACGCTGCTTGGCGTACTCACGCTTTTTTTCTTGGTTCTGAACACGTTGTCAAAGGGTTACACCAGGCTTAATCTCAGTTTGATAACCAACTTCCCGTCGCCTTTTCCAGAAGATGCCGGCATTCAAGCAGCCATTTTTGGCTCGATTTGGGTTGTGGTGACAAGTGGTGTTGTGTCCTTGTTTATTGCACTTGGAAGTGCCATCTACCTTGAAGAGTTTGCAAACAAAGAGAGCCGGGTTAATCGTCTGATTACGTTGAATATCCAGACACTGGCCGGAGTCCCGAGCATTGTTTTTGGAATTTTGGGGCTTGCGTTTGTTGCCCGTGGTTGGCTCGGTTGGGGTTTCACAGTTGGAACAGCTTCG
The DNA here is from genome assembly GCA_044339005.1 of Ilumatobacteraceae bacterium. Lineage (GTDB taxonomy): Bacteria > Actinomycetota > Acidimicrobiia > Acidimicrobiales > Ilumatobacteraceae > UBA3006. The sequence goes on along the minus strand of JBIIWI010000021.1, from coordinate 7,683 downwards.
GCAGTTTTGACGATGATGGTGCTACCCGTGATGATTGTTTCTGCACGAGAGGCCTTGAAGGCAGTGCCATCAAGTTTGCGCGAGGGCTCCTTCGCTCTTGGTGCGACTCGTTGGCAAGCTGTCAGAAAGCAAGTTCTTCCTGCAGCAATACCTGGCATTGCAACAGGAAGCATTTTGGGTGTTTCGCGGGCACTGGGCGAGTCAGCACCGCTGATCTTGCTCGGCGCTTTGGCATACGTCAGCTCTAATCCATCTGGTTTTGGGTCTGACTACACAGTGCTTCCTTTGGTGATTATGAAGTACACACAAGAGGCTCAAGATGAGTTCAGGGCAGTAGGAGCGGCTTCTATTATCGTGCTGCTTTTGCTACTTGTCAGTTTGAATCTTCTAGCAATTGTTATTCGAGACCGAAGCAGAAAGTCATGGTAGACAACGTGAATAAAGTAATTGAATCTGGTGTTTCATCGGCAAATATTCAAGGAGATACAGTTCGGGGTGTGAATATTCGTACCGAAATGTCGCAGTCGGCAAACGGTTCGCCGGCCGCACGAGAGATCATCATGGAGTCGAAGGGTTTGCAGGTTCATTACGGCGATTATCTTGCTGTTCGAAATGTTGACCTACAGATCCATAAAAACGAAATCACGGCCCTCATCGGACCTTCCGGCTGTGGCAAGTCGACCATTATTCGATGCTTCAACCGAATGAATGACCTCATCCCAACAGCAAAGGTGGGTGGCACCATTCATTATCGGGGAGTTGATTTGTACGGACCAGAAGCGAATGCAGGTGAAGTTCGTAGGCGAATCGGCATGGTCTTTCAGAAGCCAAATCCATTTCCAAAATCGATTTTCGACAACGTCGCATTCGGTCCTCGCGTCAATGGAAAGCCAACAAAAAGCGAAACCGAAGAGATCGTCGAGCGTTCATTGAAGCGCGCGGCCTTGTGGGACGAAGTGAAAGATCGACTGAAGCAGTCGGCGTTTTCACTTTCGGGTGGCCAGCAACAAAGGCTTTGTATTGCTCGTGCCCTTGCAGTGGAGCCAGACGTATTGCTGATGGATGAGCCTTGTTCGGCGCTGGATCCAATCGCCACAGCTCGCATCGAAGACTTAATGCACGAAATCAAAGGTCAGTATCCGATTATCATCGTCACACACAACATGCAACAGGCGGCTCGCGTAAGTGATCGAACTGCTTTTTTCAATACCGAATTAGATGCCGATGCAACACGACCTACTGGTGTGCTGGTTGAGTACGACGCAACTCGCAAGATTTTTTCTACGCCAGGAGATGAACGCACCGAGCAGTACATCAGCGGAAAGATGGGCTGAGTTCTAGCTAGAGCGCAGTGTCGTCATTGCCTTCTTGTTGTTCACGCAAGAATTTCTCAAACTCGGCGGCCAACGCATCGCCCGTTGGAATGTTTTCCTCCACCCGGCGGTCGTATTCGTCTTCAAGCATTGCTAAGTAACTCGTGGTCTGGTCATCACCATCGATCGCAGCATCGTGTAATTCTTCCCAGCGCTGAATTTCTTCGTACATCTCGCCGTGGCTTGTTGGTACTCCCAGCACGTGCTCGAGTTTGCGCAATAATGCGGCAGAAGACTTGGGGTGTTGAGCATTGCCCAAATAGTGGGGCACACCCACTCGCAAAGACACGGCAGTAATGCCCTCGCGTTCGAGTCGCTCATGAATCACGCCAACTACGCCCGTAGGGCCCTGATATTGCGGCCGTGAGAGCCCAAGGCGACGCGCAAGCGAAGTATTCGTAGTGCTGCCAAAAACGAGAGGAGAGCGTGTGTGCGGTACGCCATCGGCTGTGGCACCAACAGTCACAACAACATCACATTTGAGTTTGCGTGCGCACTCCACAATGCAGTCGGCAAAGGTTGTCCAGTGCAAGTGGGGTTCGACACCAGAAACAAGAACCAAATCTCGCGAACCATCGGGGAACCGCGTGACCAAAAACTCATTTTCTGGCCAGCGGATCTGACGGTCACCGTCTTCGTCGATAAATGTCTCAGGGCGTTCTTGAGTGAAGTCAAAAAACGGGTCTGGGTCAATGGAAGCAACAACGGTTACTGGGCGGTCCTGAATGGCCCACTCCAAAGCGCCAGTAGCCACGCCCGCAACGTCAAACCAGCCCCGCAGGGCTACTACGAGAACAGGGTTTCGAAGGGGCTCGAGGGCGTCCCAGTCACCATCCAGCACATCGCTTACTTGCACCGATGGCCTCGCAACGTTTTCGCTTCACCTGTGTCCACTGTGTAAGCATGGCATCCGTGACAACGCATCAAAACCCCAAAAACCGTGTTTCTGCCCGACTGAGTGCCATTGCCGAATCGGCAACCCTGGCTGTTGATGCCAAGGCAAAAGCGCTCAAGGCCAAGGGCGAGAACGTCATCGGCTTTGGTGCAGGCGAACCAGACTTTCCGACGCCAGAGCGAATCGTCGAGGCCGCTGTTCGTGCTGCACGCGACCCAAAGTTTCATCGTTATACGCCGGCTGCTGGATTGCCAGAGTTGCGCGAGGCCATTGCGGTCAAGACAAAGCGCGATAGTGGATTTGTTTGTGATGCGTCACAGGTGCTCGTGACAAACGGTGGCAAGCATGCAGTGTTCGTTGCGTTCGCCGCACTATGCGATCCGGGCGATGAAGTAATCATTCCTGCTCCGTACTGGACTACGTACCCAGAGGCCGTTGCGCTTGCCGATGGCGTTTCGGTCATTGTTGACACCACTGAAGAAACAGATTTCAAGGTCACTGTTGAACAACTCGAGAAAGTTCGCACTGCTCGCACCAAAGTATTGCTCTTTGTGTCGCCCGACAACCCAAGCGGTGCGGTCTACACGCCAGAGGAAACAATTGCGATAGGCAAGTGGGCCGTTGAGCACGGCATCTGGGTGATCACCGATGAGATCTACGAGCACCTCACGTATGGAAAGCACAAGTTTTCATCAATGCCAACGCTCGTGCCTGAGATTGCCGACAAATGCATCATTGTTAACGGCGTTGCAAAGACATATGCAATGACGGGCTGGCGTGTTGGCTGGATGATCGGGCCGAAAGATGTGATGAAGGCTGCAATCAACTTTCAGTCACACACCACGTCCAACGTTTCTAACGTTGCACAGATGGCTGCACTCGAAGCAGTGAGCGGCGATTTGTCGGCAGTTGAAATGATGCGCGAAGCTTTTTCACGGAGAGGCACATTGATGCACAACATGCTGAGTGCTATTCCTGGGATTACGTGCATGGAGCCACAAGGAGCGTTTTATTGTTTCCCAAATGTTCGCGGCCTTCTCGGCAAATCGCTGAGCGGAGAAACCGCAACCGATGCGATGCAGTTGGCCGATCTTGTACTCGACCGTGTCAAGGTGGCATTCGTTCCAGGTGAGGCTTTCGGCGCTCCGGGTTTTGCTCGGTTCAGTTTTGCGCTTGGCGATGCCGACTTAAAAGAGGGCATGGATCGTCTCGCAGCCTTCGTAACGGGCTAGTATGTCTCCACCACGGCAATAGTCGTGGCGCAAAGTTCCCAGCGAAGTCCGGTGAGATTCCGGCACTGTCACGCAACGGTAGTTCGAACATCAAGTTCGTAAGTCCGGTCGCCTGGTTCGTTGCTTCATCAACCGCTCTCGCAAGAAGAGCAAGGAGACCCATTCATGAATAAATTAACCAAGGCCGGCATTGCCGGCTTTTTGTTTGCACTCACTGCAACGATCGCAGGTTGTGGCAGTAGCGCAAGCACCACGGATACCACGATTGCTGTTGAAGCAACCGAATCAACCGCAACATATCCAGTCACTGTTGGTGACTTAACGCTTGATGCACAACCGATGCGAATCATTTCGCTGTCACCAACTTCGACAGAAATGTTGTATGCCATTGGTGCAGGAGCACAGGTTGTTGCAGTCGACGAGTATTCCAATTACCCCGCGGAAGCAGTTGCGCTCGGCACAATGCTTTCTGGTTTTGAGCCAAACATTGAGGCAATTAGCGGTTTTACTCCCGATCTCGTTATCGCGTCGTACGACCCGGGAAGCCTCGCCGAGCAACTCGGTTCCCTCAACATTCCATTGTTCATTGCTAACGCACCAACCAATCTCGACAGTGTGTACGAGCAGATTCAGCAACTCGGCATGTTGTCTGGTCATGTAACAGAGGCAGATGAACTTGTCGCATCTATGCAGACCGAGATTGATGCTGCGGTAGCGGCAGTTGTTGCTCCTGCAACACCGTTGTCCTACTACTACGAGCTGGACGACACCTACTACTCGGTGACATCTAATTCCTTCATTGGTCAGTTGTTCAATTTGTTTGGTCTTCGAAATATTGCCGACAATGTGGAAGCAGGCAATGACTATCCACAATTGTCAGCAGAGGCAATCGTCTCGTCCAATCCAGACATCATTGTCTTGGCCGACACAAAGTGTTGCGCACAGACCGCAGAGACAGTCGCGGCACGTGATGGTTGGGGTGGCTTGGCCGCAGTCGTGTCTGGCAATATTGCAGTTCTCGATGACGACATTGCGTCACGTTGGGGACCACGCATTGTCGAGCTCGTCGTCGCTATCGGCGAAGCAGTCACGAAAGCATCTGCCAAGTAATTCTGTCAATGTCGACATCTGTCATCACTTCACGCTCTGCTGAGGGCCGCGACAAACATCCTCTGTCGTTCGCCCTCGGTGGGGCAGTGGTGGCGTTCATGGTTCTTGTCGGCTTGATGATTGGACCAGCTGGACCACAGTGGTGGCGAATTCCTGCAGAGTTGCTTGACCATGTGCCGTTTGTTTCTTTGAACAGTGGTGTGTCGCGAGCTGATTGGAACTTGGTGTGGCAAATTCGCGCACCTCGTGTTGTGCTTGCAGCACTTGTTGGCTCAATGCTCTCGGTGTCTGGCGCGAGCTATCAAGGGGTTTTTCGTAATCCACTTGTCGACCCATATCTGCTTGGAGTTGCTGCTGGTGCGGGGCTCGGGGCAACAATCGTTTTCACACTCCAACGTGAAACAACCTCGTCATGGATCATTGATCCTCTGCCACTCGCAGCTTTTATTGGTGCACTTTGCGCAGTGCTCGTGACTTACGTGGTTGGTACGGCGTTTGGGAGTGTGCGGTCTGGCACGACATTGGTGCTGGCAGGTGTCGCAGTTACGTCAATGCTCACAGCAATCCAGGCTTTCGTTTTGCAGCGCAATAGCGATGTCGTGCGTCAGGTGTACTCGTGGATCTTGGGTCGACTTTCGAGTGCAACGTGGGGCGATGTTCGTCTTATTCTGCCGTACGTCGTTGTCTCATCTGTTGTGTTGCTCTTGCATCGTCGTTTGCTCGATGTGATGCGTGTTGGCGATGATGAGGCACTCGCGCTTGGTATCAATGTGCGCAGAGTTCGCCTGATTGTGGTGTTAGCGGCCACCCTCGGCACGGCTTCAGTCGTGGCTGTCACTGGCTTAATCGGTTTCGTAGGCATCATTGTGCCTCATGCGGTTCGACTTATTGTTGGTGCGAGTAATCGCGTAGTGCTGCCAATGAGCATGATGCTTGGTGCGGCGTTCTTGGTAGCTGCAGATATTCCGAGTCGAGTGTTGGCGAGTCCGGCCGAAACTCCAATTGGTGTTGTCACCGCATTTATTGGTGCACCATTCTTTTTGTTGTTGCTTCGTACGCGGGATGTATCGAGATGACCGCAATTGGCTTTTGTGATCTCACAGTTGCGTACAACGGAACAAATGCGGTGGTGGGTTTTAATGACCTGTTGCATTCGGGTGAGTGGTTGTGTCTCATCGGCCCCAATGGTGCGGGTAAGTCTTCTGTGCTTCGTGCAGCAGCTGGTCTCGTGCCGTACACGGGCTCCGTTGCAATTAACCAGACCGAAATTCCTGCGGCATCAGCTCGATGGAGAGCACAACATATTGCATACGTGCCACAAGCACCAGTGATTCCAACTGACATGTCGGTATATGAATACGTGTTACTTGGTCGAAACCCGTATATCAATTACTTCTCATCAGAAACCTCACATGATCGCGACGTGATTGATCGCGTCTTGAATCGTCTTGACCTTGTGCAGTTTTCTGCGCGAAAGTTGGGCACGTTGTCGGGTGGAGAAGTACAACGCTTAGTCATTGCTCGAGCGCTCGCACAAGAAGCACCGGTATTGCTTCTTGACGAACCAACGAGTGCGCTCGATATCGGCCATCAGCAACAAGCACTCGAACTCGTAGACAGTTTGCGTCGCGAACAAGGTCTCACAATCATTTCTGCAATGCACGATCTCACACTTGCTGGTCTGTATGCAGATCGATTGGTGTTGATGCACGAAGGCCATCGAGTCGCAGAGGGCACGGCCAAACAGGTGCTGAAGAGTGAGACCCTTGCAGAGTTCTATGGCGTTTCGGCTCGTGTGCATCACGAGCCAGACGGCACTGTTGTGGTGATTCCACAGCGCTCTTCTCATTTGTAAAGGATCAGCCACTACCGTTATTCGCGATGGTTGATTCAAGTCGTGTTCTCAACGCCCAGGTAGTTGGATGCGCGGCTTCGCATCAGCGGTTACTGCAGGCCCTCGACGGGCTTACCGATGAGCAATGCCGACAGCCATCGTTATTGCCTGGTTGGAGCCGTGGTCATGTGTTGAGCCACTTGGCAAACAATGCCTACAGCCATTTACGAATGTTTGAAGCTGCGAGCCGAGGTGAAGAAACCGAACAATATGAAGGTGGCAAGCCAACTCGCGACGCCCAGATTGAGGCATGGTCAAGTCTTAGTGCACACGAACTAGTTGGTCATGTACGTGCGAGCATTTATACGCTTGAGGGAGCCTGGGCATCTGCAACTCCAACAACGTGGACAGGTTTTGGCATTAAGTCGCATGTTGGAGGTGGGCGAGTGGCCATCACTGATCTGATGCTGATGCGATGGTGCGAAACCGAAGTACACAGTTCTGATCTCAACCTTGCTGATCTGAATCACGGTTATTCGTTTGAGAACTGGGACGCGACATTTGTTCGATTTGAGTTGGAGCGACAACTCATGATTTGGAATAGTCGCAAATCAATGGGACTCACCGTGTTGCCCGAAGCTGCCGCCAAGTTGTCGCCCAATCATCGTCTCGCATGGCTTCTTGGCAGAGTCGCTGTCGATGGGCTACCTGTTGTGGATGCTTACTGAGGTGATGTTGCGCAAACTGCTTGCAAGATGGGCATTCGTTGTCGTTGCATTGCTCACGGTGCTTGCGCCAGCGCAAGTCGCATCAGCCCATGCAATCTTGCTCACGAGCGAGCCGGCACCGAGCGCAGTTCTCGATCAATCACCAACAGAAATCGCTTTGTTTTTTAATGAATTTGTCGACACCGTGTTTGGCAAAGTTCGAATTCTTGATTCGAGCGGCAATGTTATTCAAACAGTAAAGCCCGTTCGTGATTCGTCAAATAAATCCGTAGTTCGAGCACCGATCTCGCCATTGGAGCCTGGCACTTATGTGGTGATCTGGCGCGTTGCCTCTGCTGACAGTCATCCCGTTCAGGGATCGTTTGCATTTCAAATTGGATATACATCAACAGATGTTTCAGCAATAAGTAATGGTCAAGTACTCGAGCGTCATGGTCTTGCCAGTTTGTTCGATGTCATTCGGTGGGTTACATATCTCGGAATCGTTCTACTCATCGGAGGCATTGGGTTA
>JBIIWI010000072.1:0-5979 GCA_044339005.1 Ilumatobacteraceae bacterium | reverse complement strand
CCAAGTGCTATTGAAGACTTGGTGACTCTTCCTGGTGTCGGTCGTAAGACCGCAAACGTCTTGCGCAGTGTAGTTTTCGATCTGCCCGGGCTTCCAGTAGATACACATGTCGGTAGGTTGTCACGCCGACTAGGTCTCACCAAAGAGGAAGACCCAGTCAAAGTGGAATACGAATTGAACGCAATGTTCGACCCCAAAGATTGGGGAGGATTTAGTTTGCGTTTGATTTTGCATGGCCGCAGAGTCTGTGATGCAAAAAAACCAAAGTGCGATGTATGTGAGTTGGCGGATATCTGCCCGTCGTCAGAAATGCCGTATGGAAAATTAAAGAAAGCAAAGAAAGCAAAATAACAATGCCAAAAAAAGCTTCTACTGATGGTGCGGCAAATACCGAGAGCACAAAGGCCGAATTAGCAGCGATTGCTGACACTCTCGACCGCTGCAGAGAGCGTCTCGGGTCGCTTGGAGCATCACGGCTCATGGCAATACGTGATCCGAAGAACGCAGATGCCGGAGACGATCTATTGACCGCTATCTATGAGGCCGAGCGAGGGCTGAATACTGCGTTGCGGCTTGTGCAACGTGCGGCGCGTCAGGGTCGCTAGTACCCTGACCACCGTGACTGGGGCTCCCGAAAAACTTCCAATCAAGATGCTCAACGACCGTTTGTTGGTGCGCATACCCCAAGGCGAAAATGAGCGCCGTTCCCATGGTGGAATTGTCATCCCTGCAACAGCTCAAGTGGCAAAACGGCTGGTCTGGGCCGAAGTGGTGGCGATGGGTCAAAACGTGCGTGCGGCAGAAACGGGTGACAGAGTGCTATTCAGCCCAGATGATCGCTACGAAGTTGAAGTCGGTGGTCAGGATTACATCATGCTGCGCGAACGCGATATTCATGCGGTTGCTGCCACCCGAATCGAAGCAAGCACAGGGCTGTATATCTGATGCAATTTTTTCCGAGTCGTGAAGATTTCCATTTACTGTCAATTGCGCACACTGTTGTACCTGTCTGGACAGAAGTGCTTGCCGACATGGAGACACCGGTTGCGGCATATTTAAAACTTGTTGGTGATGAGCCAGGGTTTTTGCTCGAGTCAGTTGAAAACGGAGAACGCTGGAGTCGGTATTCGTTTGTAGGTCGCAATCCATTAGCGACATTGGTTTTACGAGATGGTCAGATCACTACGACTGGCGATATTCCAAGTGGCGCGGTGCTCGATAAGGGCATGTTGGCGGCAATGGAGTCTCTCCTCAAGATTTACAAGGCACCAGTAATGAAGGACTTGCCGCCACTACAAGGTGGGCTGATGGGTTTCTTGGGTTACGACATTGTGCGTGAGGTGGAGAACTTGCCAAATGTGCCGCGCGATGATCGCAAATTACCCGATGCCACGATCAGCGTTATTGGTTCGCTGGCTGCATTTGATCACTGGAGGCAGCGTGTCTACTTGCTCGAAAGCGTTCCACTGATCAAACTCAATAATGTTGAGATCAATGCCGCTTACGACGCCGCAATTGAGCGCATTAAAAAAGCAGCTGCTGATCTGACTAAGCCACTGTCGTATGTGGCGGTTGAACCTCCAAGGCCCGACGACTACAAATCAAAATTTGATCCAGCGAAGAATGGCAACTCCTATCAACGGGCGGTCTTGGCCGCGAAGGAGTACATCAAAGCGGGCGACATATTCCAAGTTGTGCTCTCGCAGCGGTTTGATCTTCGACTCAATGCCGATCCGTTCGACGTCTATCGAGTGTTGCGTCAAGTAAATCCAAGTCCGTATATGTATTACGTCAAGCATCCCGATTTAACAATTGTTGGTAGTTCGCCAGAACCGATGGTTCAGCTTCGCAATGGCAAGGTAATCAGTCGTCCAATTGCGGGTACTCGAAAGCGCGGTGCAGACGAAGAGCATGACCGTAAATTGGCAGCTGAGTTGAAAGAGAATCCGAAGGAAATTGCGGAGCATGTCATGCTCGTAGACCTTGCGCGTAACGATGTTGGAAGAGTCGCCAAGTTTGGGACTATGAATGTTGACGAACTGATGTCTCTTGAGCGTTATAGCCACGTGATGCACTTGACATCGCAGGTGTCGGGAGAATTGCGCGACGGACTTGGGCCGATTGACGTATTGCGCGCAACTTTGCCAGCAGGCACCGTGAGTGGCGCTCCAAAAGTGCGAGCGATGGAAATCATTGACGAGCTCGAGCCAGTTAAGCGCGGACCATACGCGGGTGTGGTTGGCTATGTTGATTTTTGTGGCAATTTAGATACAGCAATTGCCATTAGGACGATGTTTATTGGAGAGCACGGTGCTTCGTTGCAAGCTGGTGCTGGAATCGTTGCTGACAGTATTCCAGAAGACGAAGATCTTGAGTGTTTCAATAAGACTGCAGCTTTGATGGCTGCGATACCTGCTGCTCGACGCATGACTGCGGCGCGTAAGGCAGCAGCAGAGAAGCAGTGAGGGTTAGTTTTTGAGCAGCTCCTGGTATTGGGTCTCGATTGAACGAGATGTGATCACTGTTACTGGCTCTGATGCAAAGTCATATTTGCATTCACAGCTGAGCCAAGATATTGCCTCAATGCAACCGGGGGAGGTTCGAACTTCGTTGTTGTTGCAGCCAACCGGGAAAGTTGATTCATTGATCAGAGTCACTTGTGCTGCTGCTGATCGTTTTGTGTTGGACTGCGACCCAGGGTTTGGTGAGTCAACTGTTGCACGACTCAGTCGATTCAAGATCAGAGTAAATGCCGAGATTGAATTGCAACGTCAAACATGGCGGGCAATTCGAAGTACATCGGTGGCTGCAGATGTAGCAAAAACTGATCAGCCATTTGATCTCAGTGGGGCAATACCCGCGTGGAGAAGTGATGGAACTGCCTTTGATGTTTTTTCTCCGACTATGGCTATACCTGCAACTTTGCGAGAAGGAACTCACAGCGAATTTGATGCTTCTCGCGTGCGAGCATTATGGCCCGAAATGGGTGTTGACATCACAACTGACATGATCCCAGCAGAAACAAGTGTGGTTGACATCGCGGTGAGTTTCACGAAGGGTTGTTATCCAGGTCAAGAACTTGTCGAGCGAATGGATTCGCGCGGTTCGATGGCACCGCGTAGATTGCGCAGGGTAACTTGTGTCTCAGGGGTAAAAGCTGGTGATGATCTTGTGATTGACGGAGAAATCGTTGGTGTGTACACCACCGTGGCAGATGTCATTGCCCTTGCGTTAATCAGGCGTGGAGTTGAATTAAGCGATCCATACGGAGAAATTCCCTCCCTCTAGAATGAGCCAATGACGTACATCTACGCATTTGATCACAAGCACCGTAAGTCGCCAATGAGTCTTAAAGACTTATTGGGCGGTAAGGGCGCGAACCTGGCAGAGATGATGAGTGTGCTGCATTTGCCGGTTCCGCACGGATTTACCGTGACGACCGATGCCTGTCGCGACTATATGCACGGTGGCTGGCCCAAGACTCTCGATAAAGAAATCACCCTGCAGGTTGCCGCATTGGAGCGAAAGATGAAGGCACGTTTGGGTGATCCTTCAAGTCCGTTATTGGTGTCGGTGCGCTCTGGTGCCAAGTTTTCGATGCCAGGAATGATGGACACGGTTCTGAATCTGGGTCTCAATGACAAGAGTGTTGTTGGTTTGGCACGAACCACAAACGACGAGCGCTTTTCCTATGACAGCTATCGCCGATTTATTTCGATGTATGGCCGAATCGTGCTTGGAATTGATGGAGCAAAGTTTGAGCATCCGTTTGATGATGCAAAAAAGTCTGCTGGTGTCAAGAGCGATGCGGACTTGCCGGCATCAGCACTAAAGGCTCTGTGTGAGTCATATAAGCAGGTCGTCAAGGCCGAGACTGGTCGCGAGTTTCCACAAGATCCGATGAAGCAATTGCGTGGTGCTATCGAAGCAGTGTTTCGCTCTTGGAATGGTGCTCGAGCAATTGCGTATCGAGTTCGTGAAAAAATCAGCCACGACTTGGGCACTGCGGTCAACGTGCAGGCGATGGTGTTCGGAAACCGTGACAACAACTCGGGCACTGGTGTTGGCTTTACGCGCAATGCGGCAACGGGTGAGAACAAGCCTTATGGCGACTTTTTGGTGAACGCCCAAGGCGAAGACGTTGTTGCGGGTATCCGAAATACAGAAACACTTGATGACCTCAAACGTCAGTTTCCTGCAATTCATGCAGAGTTGATGACAATTTTTGATCGACTTGAGCGTCACTACAAAGACATGTGCGATACAGAATTCACGATTGACCAAGGCAAGCTATGGATGCTGCAAACACGAGTGGGTAAGCGCACCGGTGCTGCTGCTTTACGTATGGCAGTTGATATGACCAAGCCGTCTGGCAAGGGAAAGACCGCGTGGAAGATTTCCAAAAAAGATGCGCTCATGCGCGTTGCTGCAGAGCATTTAGATCAGGTTTTGCATCCACAATTTGCAAACAAGTCGAAGGCGCTCACAAAGGGTCTTGCTGCATCGCCTGGCGCTGCAGTTGGTGCTGTTTACTTCACTGCCGATGATGCGGCGGCCGCTGCGGGGCGTGGCGAATCTGTGATCTTGGTGCGTAGTGAAACAAGTCCGGAAGACGTTCATGGAATGATGGTCGCTAAGGGCATCTTGACTTCTCGTGGTGGACTCGTAAGCCACGCAGCAGTAGTTGCTCGCGGTTGGGGTACTCCTGCAATCGTCGGGGCAGAGTCTGTGCATATCGATGGCAAAAAGTTCACTGTTGGTGACACGGTGGTGAGCGAAGGTGACATCATTTCCCTTGACGGCACTACCGGTGAAGTGATTGTCGGAGCTATGACCCTTGCTGCCGCCGAACCAACTAAAGAGTTCCACACCATATTGAAATGGGCGGATGAGATTCGTAAAGGCAAGCTTGCAGTGCGGGCAAATGCCGACACTGATGAAGACGCCACCAAGGCACGCGAATACGGAGCAGAGGGTATTGGGTTGTGCCGAACTGAGCATATGTTCTTGGCACCAGATCGATTGCCAGTCGTACGGCGCATGATCTTGGCAAGTACGCCGGCAGAAGAGGCAGCTGCGTTGGACGAGTTGCGCAAGGTGCAAACCGAAGACTTTGCATCGATCCTGCGGGCGATGAGCGGGTTGCCTGTGACTGTCCGCTTGCTCGACCCACCATTGCACGAGTTTTTGCCTCGGGTGGATGAACTCGAAATCAAGAAAGCGACAGTTGGTTTGACCGCAGAGGAAACCAAGTTGATTGAAGCTGCTCATTCGTGGGCCGAGGTCAACCCAATGCTCGGAACCCGTGGTGTCCGTCTCGGAGTAATTAAGCCGGGCTTGTATGCAATGCAGGTACGGGCATTGCTAAATGCAGCCGACATCGTTGCCAGCGAAGGCTATTCGCCAATCGTTGAAGTGATGATTCCTCTCACCGTGACTAAAGAAGAATTGGCATTGGCTCGTAGTTGGGTTGAGCAGGAAATTTTGGATCACTCGAAACAGCTCAAGGCGGCTCCGAAGTCTGGTGCAAAAAAATTAATTAAGACTTCGATTAAAAAAGCTAAGCAACCTAAGGTGACTATCGGAACGATGATCGAAACACCTCGAGCTGCACTCGTCGCTGGGGAGCTGGCCGAGATCAGCGACTTTTTTAGTTTTGGAACGAACGACCTCACGCAAATGACATTTGGCTTCAGCCGTGACGATGTAGAAAGTCGCTTGATGCCTGCGTATTTAGAGGCTGGTCTGCTGAAGCGAAACCCATTTGAGACGATTGACCAGGTTGGAGTTGGTGAACTTGTGAAAATCGCAGCGACTCGCGGTCGCAAGGCAAAACGTGGAATCAAATTGGGTGTTTGCGGAGAGCATGGTGGCGATCCGGAATCAATCGGATTGTTTTATCGCGCGGGACTTGACTACGTGTCGTGTTCGCCGTATCGTATTCCCATAGCCCGACTTGCGTCAGCGCAAGCGATCATC
>JBIIWI010000020.1:0-19510 GCA_044339005.1 Ilumatobacteraceae bacterium | reverse complement strand
TTTGGGTCAATTGGCTCGCGTGGACACCATGGCGAGACTTGAAGGCCGAAATATGACGATGGTGCTCTCACCAGAAAAGAAAGCAGCGGCAAAGAAACCAACTACGAAGCCAGCTACACCAGCACCGACCTCACCAGCACCAGTCGCGACATCAGTACCCGTCGAAACGACTCCACCTGTTGAAGAAGTGCCGGCACCAGCAGCCGAAGTAATAGCCGAATAACTTTTCTTATCCACAATCAATCTCGACAGAAACAACAGGAGACACACAATGCCAAAGATGAAAACATCAAAGACCACGGCCAAGCGTTTCAAGACGACTGGCACCGGCAAATTGCGCCGTCAGCAATCGATGCGTCAGCACTTGTTTGAACACAAGGCCTCAACACGTACGCGCCGTCTCGATGGTTCAGTAGACGTTCACTCTGGTGATGTCAAGCGCATCAAGCGCCTGTTGGGCATGCGCTAGAGATTCCAGATTATTTATATTCGACGATAAGACAAACTGACGAAAGGGTTTTAACATGGCACGCGTAAAAAGAGCAGTACATGCAAGAAAGAAACACAAAGCAATTCTCGAGAAGGCCAAAGGTTACTACGGCGATCGCAGCCGCACATTCCGCTCGGCCAACGAGCAAGTTCTTCACTCCGGTCAATATGCGTTTCGTGACCGCCGCGCAAAGAAGGGTGAGTTCCGCAGCTTGTGGATTGCTCGCATCAATGCTGGCTGTCGCCAAAACGACTTCACATACAGCCGTCTGATCGCAGGTTTGTCAAAGGCTGGCGTTGTTGTTGATCGCAAGATCATGGCCGACCTCGCAGTTCATGACGAAGCCGCTTTCAAAGCCTTAGTAGAAACCGCAAGAGGGGCGCTCGTCTGAGCGAGACTCGACTCGGTTTCACACATCCGCGCGTACAGCGACTGCGCCGACTTGCTAGTCGGCGCAGTGAACGGATCGAAGAGGGTTGTTTCGTAGTTGAAGGAGCCACACTGATCGCTGAGGCGATTAGTGCTGGCTGGCACGTTGAAGAACAATTTGTCACGCCAGATGGAATGGCCGTATTGGGTAGCGATACTCCGGTGCACATTCTCGAAAATGGTGTTCTCGAGCGTGTTGCTTCGACGACTTCTCCGCAGCCTGTAATTGCAATCGTTCGTCGTCGTACGTTTGGCATCGATTCGATCAAGATCGCGCAATGGGTAGTCGTTGCAGACGGTATTTCCGACCCCGGAAATCTGGGCACGATCTTCCGTTCGGCGGAAGCCGCAGGTGCATCAGCCGTTGTGCTCACGCCCGGAACGGTTGAAGCATTTAACCCCAAAGTGGTTCGTGCCTCTGCAGGTTCAATGTTTTATGTGCCCATCATCGAGGACGTCAAGACCTACAAATTGCAGGCTGCAGGTTTTCGCGTGATCGGCACGTCGTCTCACGATCAAGAGGGAAGCATTGATTACACCTCAGCCGATTTCACTGATCGAGTTGCAATTGTCGTTGGCAATGAGGCTCATGGGTTGGTTGACTCAAGCAATATTGATCAGTGGGTTATGGTTCCGCATAGAGGTCGAAGCGAAAGTCTCAATGTTGCGATGGCGGCGACTCTTGTATGTTTCGAAGTTGCTAAACAACGGGATCACGCAGCTTCCAACGAGTAAAGTGTTGCTGGTATGTCAAGTGACGCAACATCAGATCTAGGCACCCAGGTAGAAGCCGCCCGTTTGGCTGCTTTAGCCCAAATTGCGAGCGCCACAGATACAGCGATGGTGACCAAAATTGGCAGCGAATTATCTGGGAAAAAGAGTGCTCTCAATACGTTGCGTGCTTCACTCGGCAAGATTCAAGATCCCGAGGCCCGCAAAGTAGCTGGTCAGTTGATCAACGAGAGTGCCCAGCAAGTTGAAGCGGCCTTGCTGCAGCGAACCCAAGAGTTTTTGGTGCAAGAGCGCGCTGCTCAAGTCGCCGGCGAAGCGTTGGATCTCACCGAATTTGTAACCGCTAATCGGCGCGGACACTCGCACATTGTGACTCAGGCGATGCAAAGACTTGAAGACGTGTTCATCGGACTTGGCTTTCAAGTTGCCGAAGGTCCGGAGGTTGAAACCGATTTTTACAATTTTGAAGCACTCAACATGCCGCGGACACATCCTGCGCGCAGCGAATTTGACACCATGTTTATCGAACCATTTTCGAGCGAGCACGAAGCCAATACGGTGCTGTTGCGGACACACACTTCACCGGTGCAGATACGCGTGATGCAAAGTTGGGAACCACCGATTTATGCGATCATGCCGGGCAGAGTGTTTCGCCGCGACACACCAGATGCCACTCACATGCCGGTGTTTCATCAAATTGAAGGTCTCGTCATTGATCGCGATATTACGTTTGCGCATCTTGCGGGAATTATTGAATCGTTCACGAAGGCATTTTTTGGCAACGAATTCACAAGCAGACTTCGACCTTCCTTTTTCCCATTCACCGAGCCATCTGCAGAGTTTGATATCAAACGGCCGAACGGCGACTGGATCGAACTCGGTGGCTGCGGGATGGTTCACCCAAATGTGTTGCGAGCTGGCGGCATAGACCCAGATGAATACACAGGCTTCGCTTTTGGTTTCGGTATCGACCGCATGGCCAAGGAGCGCCACAATGTCGAAGACATCCGCGAGATGTACACAAACGATCTTCGCTTCTTGAGGCAGTTCTCATGAAGATCCTGCACTCGTGGCTCAATCAATTTGCCGACTTTGGAAATGATGTTGATGCAATTGCCGCATCACTCACCAAGCTTGGACTTGCAGTTGAAAGTGTTGAACAAGTTGGACTGCCGGTCAAGGGCGTGGTCGTGGCCAAAGTGTTGCGCACGGAGCGACACCCCGATGCAGCAAAAGTGCATCGCGTGTATGTCGACGCAGGTGATGGAGTTGAAAAGCATGTGTGGTGTGGGGCATTCAACATGCAGCCGGGCGACCTCATTCCGCTTGCAACACTCGGTACGAACATGCCCGACGGTCGTGTAATCAGCCAACGAGGAATCCTTGGTATTGATAGTGAAGGCATGTTGTGCTCGGGTACCGAGTTGGGCATTACAGCAGATGCAACCGGGATCATGATTTTGCCTGCTCACTTCGAATTGGGCACAGATGTATTTAGTGCGTTAGGAATAGATCAAGACGTGGTTTTTGACTTGGATGTGACGCGCAATCGTCCCGACTGCACTGGATATCTAGGGGTTGCTCGAGATCTCGCAGCGCACTTAAACCTTCCACTGAAAACCTCTAAACCAGAAAATGATGTCAAGTGGGCAAAAGGTAAGAAGAGTGATATCGCCGTCGACATTCGCGCTATTGACCGCTGCGGACGCTTCAATGTCACCGTTATGTCAGGTGTTGTTGTAACTGATTCTCCTGCATGGATCGCACAACGTTTAAGCCGTGCTGGCATGAGACCGATCAACAATGTTGTTGATGTGTCCAACCTGGTCAACCTGGAACTGAATCAACCCAATCATGCATATGACCTCGAAAAAGTCTCTGATGGGTTTATCGTTCGTAATGCAAGTGATGGCGAAGTGGTTGTAACCCTCGACGATGTTTCTCGTACTTTGAGCGCCGAAGAATTGCTGATCTGCGACGCAAAGAATGAGGCTGTCGGAATTGCCGGAATCATGGGTGGAGCGGGATCACAAATAAGCGAAACAACTACAACGCTCGCGCTCGAAATTGCATGGTTTGAACCATTGGGTATTGCGGCATCTGTTTCGCGACTCGGATTACGCACAGAAGCATCGTTGCGATTCGAACGTGGAGTCGATGCGTTTGGTGCTCGAGCTGCGGCGGAAAGATTCGCACAATTGCTGAGCCTGACATGCCCCAACTTAGTTGTCCATGAAGGTGGTGCTGATGAAAAAACGTCGAGCCTGCCAGAAGAGGCACGCACAACCAATTTGCGTCTCGACCAAATCCGTAGGGTCCTCGGCGTCGATGTCGCAGTAGAGCGTGTTCGTGAATTGCTTTCGCCGATCGGTTTCGAGATTTCGAAGCCTGACAAATCAAATATGGTTTTGGTGACGATTCCATCGTTTAGACCAGACTGCACGCAAGAAATTGATGTCATTGAAGAGATCGCTCGGCATTACGGTTTCGATGAAATTGGCAAGGTCGTTCCAAAATCGCCTGTCCACGGTCGACTTTCTGCCGTTCAGCAAAGGCGTCGCATAGTCCGCGATTTTGTTCTCTCACTTGGCGCATCGGAGGCCATGCCAAATCCATTTTTGGCACCTGGTGATCTCGCGCGTTGTGGACTTAGTGAAGAAAACGCACTGCGGTTAGCCAACCCGTTGGTCGCCGAGGAAAGCGTGTTACGCACATCGTTGCGGCCTGGGTTGCTTCAAGCAATTGCGTACAACCAATCACACCGCATCAATGACATCAAGTTGTTCGAAGTTGGTCATGTTTACCCACAGGGAAGCGAGCAACTCCCAGACGAGCACGAAGTGCTGTGTGTTGTGTTTGCTGAAAGCGACGCGACAAAAGCCATGGACATGTGGTCTCAGTTCTCTTCCTTCTTGGGTGTTGGCGCACAGCTGTTCCAAGATGCAGCCCCAGCAGGCTTTCATGGCACGAGGTCTGCTAAATTACGTAGGGGCAAAATTGTTCTAGGAGCCGTGGGCGAGATCGATCCAACTGTGCTGGCAAGTTTCGGCGTATCGGGTCGCGTCGCATGTCTTGAAATCAATTTGTCTATCGTGCTCGGAGAGACTCCGAAAGTCGCGGCTGCGCAAGTTGTGAGCAAATATCCATCGAGCGACTTTGACTTGGCTTTTGTGGTTCCACAAACTGTCGCCGCCGGAACATTGCTGAAGAGCCTGCGTCAGGCCGGGGGTAATCTGCTGGTGGACGCCGTGCTGTTCGACATCTATCGTGGCAAAGGCGTTGCAGATGATGCCCGTAGCTTGGCATTCAGGTTTAGATTTCAGGCCCCAGACCGCACTCTTGGCGAGACCGAGATAACTGATGCTCGATCCCGTTGTATTGCCGCAGCCCAGAAATTAGGCGCAGAACTGCGCTAGAGGGTCGTTGCATAGTTATGCACTGCAGTGTATGATTATGCGATATGTTTTCTGTAGGAATTATTGGAGCATCCGGATTCACTGGCGCGGAGCTGTTACGTCTGTGTGCCCAGCACCCACAATTTGACGTTGTGTATGCCACTGGCGATAGCCAGGCCGGAACCTTGGCAAGCAATTTGTATCCGTCACTTGCTGGCGCATACCCAAATTTGGTTTTTGAAGAATTTGAACTTGGCAGGGCTCTGGCCTGCGATGTCGTTTTCTTGGGATTGCCGCATGAGGCATCTTTGGAGATTGTCCCTCAGCTCGTGAACAAGGTGCGCTTGGTGGTCGATTTGTCGGCCGCTTTTCGGCTTACAGATCCAACGCAGTATCCAACGTGGTACGGGTTTGAACATTCGTGTCCGGAACTCATTTCGCAAGCTGTTTATGGTCTCCCAGAAATGTTTCGCGCTCAACTCAAGGGTGCGCGGTTGATTGCAACACCTGGCTGTTACGTGACTGCGGCGAGTCTTGCGCTTGCACCGCTTGTGCGACAGGGACTCATCGAGGCAACTGGTGTGATAGTTGATGCAGCATCTGGTGTGAGTGGCGCAGGTAGGGCACTCAAGCACAACACGATGTTCACATCGGTGGACGAAGATTTCACTGCCTACGGTTTGCTGGACCACAGACATACTCCGGAGATCGAGCAAGTAACGGGTGCACAAATTTTGTTTACACCTCACCTTGTACCGATGAATCGCGGAATATTGGCAACTTGCTACGCACGTCCTACGCCAGGTACAACGCCAACAACCGCATCGCTGCTTGCTTCGCTCGCTCGCTCCTATAAGCGCGAGCCGTTTGTTGTTGTGAGGCCTACGCCTCCTTCAACAAAAGCAACTCTCGGCACAAACTCCGTGCACATCACGGCGCGATTCGATCAGCGAACGGGTTATGTGGTTGTACTGAGTGCTCTCGATAATCTCGCAAAAGGTGCATCAGGTGGTGCTGTGCAAGCTGCAAACGTGGCGCTTGGTATTGATGAGTCAATGGGGTTGAGCCAAGTTGGGATGTACCCATGAGCAACGACACCACTGCACGAGCGTTAATGGAATCGACGCATGAATTAACTGGTTCGATGCTGAGTGAGGCGCTGCCGTATATTCAGCGTTTTGCAGGAAAAGTTGTAGTTGTGAAATACGGCGGAAACGCACTTGCTGGGTCGAGCGATGTGGATGCGGCCAGTACGTTTGCACGCGACATCGCATTGATGCACGCTGTAGGGATCAAGCCAGTCGTTGTCCATGGTGGCGGGCCACAAATCAGTGCTTTGATGGAACGTCTTGGTAAGAAGCCCGAATTTCGTAATGGACTACGCGTAACTGATCAAGAAACGATTGAGATAGCGAGCATGGTGTTGCTTGGCACGGTCAATCCACAATTGGTTTCAGCCATCAATGTTCACGGTGCGCGAGCAGTTGGGGTTTCTGGTCAGGATGCTGGGCTACTTCAAGTTTCGCAACGTGATCCCGATCTCGGCTTTGTCGGCGATATTCATGCGGTTGACCCGACAGTGTTGTTGTCGGCAATTAATGACAATTCGATTCCGGTTGTGGCAACAATTGGCTCGGATGCTTCGGGGCAGGCTTACAACGTCAATGCCGATACCGCGGCCGCTGCAATTGCTGTTGCCTTAGGTGCTGAAAAACTAATTTATCTCACCGATATTGAAGGCTTACGCGCAGTCAAGGACGACCCAGCAAGCCTCATTCGTAAAGCAACTTCATCAGAAATTGATGCAATGTTGAAAACTGGATCAATCGATGGCGGCATGATTCCCAAAATGGAAAGCTGCGTTTCTGCACTGCAACAGACCGTTCACGACTGTCATATTTTGGATGGTCGAATAGCTCATGTGCTACTCATCGAGCTTTTTACGGTTGCAGGAGTTGGCACCATGATTTCACAAGACTCAGAAACTATTCAAGTAAAGGCGCGCGTCTGATGAATACACATGTCAACAATCATGTCAATGCGCATGCTTTCGCTGATTCGCTCGTAGCTAAGCAATTGCTGGAGCCGCAGTCTTCGCAGAGTTCTGGTCACTGTCCGTTCATTCCGGTATTCGGAGCACCGCAAGTGATGTTCGTGCGCGGTCAAGGCACGGAGTTGTGGGATGCATCTGGTAAGCACTACCTAGATTTTCTTTCGGGTATTTCGGTGACTTCACTTGGACATAGTCACCCTGTGGTGACAGCAGCAATTTGTGAACAAGCCGCGACATTGATGCATGTCAGTAATTTCTTTACCAACCCGGTCGCTACTGAAGCTGCAGTAATAGTTGACAAACTACTTGGTGGTGGAGGACAGGTGTTCTTCTGCAATTCGGGTGCTGAATCCATTGAGGCAGCGATAAAACTTGCACGCAAGTTTGGTGGCAGGGGACGACACACGGTCGTAAGTGCACTGGGGAGTTTTCATGGGCGCACATTGGCAGCGCTTGCCGCAACTGGACAACCCGCGAAACACGAACCATTCCAACCGATGCCTGAAGGTTTCCGCCATGTTGTGTTTGGCGATTTTGCTGCGCTTGACGCAGCTGTTGATGGCAGTGTCGCTGCTGTCTTGCTCGAAAGTGTGCAAGGCGAGGGTGGCGTAATTCCTGCAAGTGTTGAATACCTGCAAGCCGTGAGCGCACTGTGTGCCGAGCGTGGCGTGTTGCTGATAATGGATGAAGTGCAGACTGGTTTTGCTCGCACTGGTGAGTGGTTTGGTTTCGAATATGCAGGCATCAAGCCCGATGTAGTAACCCTCGCCAAGGCGATGGGCAACGGCATGCCTATCGGTGCAATCTGGGCACGCAAAGAGATCGCATCAGTGTTTCAGCCAGGCGATCACGGAAGCACGTTTAGTGGTACAGCGATTGCAACTGCGGCAGCCAGAGCAACCATGAAAGTGATGATTGAGATGGATGCTCCGTCAGTCACTAAAGCCAAGGGACAAATGCTGATCGATGCTTTAACCAAATTGCCGCAAGTGGTTATGGTTCGAGGACGTGGCTTGCTGTTGGGCGTAGAACTGCAATCAGGAATCGATGCAAAGATTGTGCAGTCAATACTGCTGGAACGCGGTCTGGTAACCAATGCAGTGACTGCAACTGCATTGCGTCTTGCACCGCCGATCACAGTTCTCGAATCAGAAATAGTTACCGCTGTACAACTCATCACTTCGGTACTCTCCGAGATTGCGAGTAAATCATGACGTTACGTCACTTTATTAATTCAACGGATTTATCTGCGGACGAGTTGCGTAAGGTGCTGCAACTGAGCACGACGAGTATCGAAACGCTCGGTCGTCCACTTGCCGGACTTGGTGCAGCTCTCATTTTTGAGAAACCGTCAAATAGGACTCGACACAGCATGGAAATGGCTGTCGTTCAGTTGGGCGGGCACCCCGTGTACACGCGTGGAGAAGAGGTTGGTTTGGACGTGCGCGAGACCGTTGAAGACATCACAAAAGTGATGGGCGGTTATCACGCGATTTTGGCTGCGCGTGTATTCGATCACAACATCGTGAGGCGAATGGCCGATACTTCGAGCGTGCCAGTTGTCAATATGTTGAGCGATAGACAGCATCCATTGCAGGGCTTGGCAGATGTGTTGACCATGCAACAGCAGCTTGGCGATCTTGCAGGGAAAACGGTGTGTTACGTAGGCGACTACAACAACGTTGCTCGTTCGCTGGCGCAAACATCGGCATTACTCGGCATGCATGTTCGATTGGGCTGCCCGAATGGTTACGAGGCCGAGGACGGTGAGTTGCAGGCATTGCAAAAGTTGGGTGCTGCATCCGTAAGCCAGTTTGACAACATGAAAGACGCGGTTGAAGGCGCTCATGCCGTGCATACCGATGTATGGACCTCGATGGGCCAAGAATCCGAGACAAGCAAGCGCGAAAAGGCATTTGCCAATTTTCAAGTGTCTGATTCGGTGATGAAGAATGCCGCAGTAGGAGCGATCTTCATGCATTGCCTTCCTGCACATAGAGGGATGGAAGTGGCTGCCGAAGTTATCGATGGCCCTTACAGCAAGGTTATTGAACAGGCACACAATCGCATGCATGCAGCACGAGGGCTGCTTGCGTTCTTGATGGGAGTGAACGTATGACAACCAAGGTGCAACGTCAGCAGTCAATCACGCGTCTGATTTCAGAACGAGACGTGACAAGTCAGCCTCAATTGATGAGGTTGTTGAAGAAATCAGGCATTGCGGCAACGCAGGCAACTGTGTCGCGCGATCTCGAAGATCTCGGTGCAGTCAAAGTGCGTACGGCTAAGGGCGAAACGGCTTACGCAATTCCGGAATTTGAGCCAGAAAGAATTGCTCCACTCGAGCAACTACGTCGCGTTCTTTCGGAGTGGGTTGCCGATATTCAAGTCAGTCACCCGCTCGTAATCGTGCGGACACCGCCAGGTTGTGCACATGTGGTTGCGTCAGCATTGGATCGTTCGCGAATTGAAGGACTTGTTGGCACAGTTGCTGGAGACGACACCATGTTTTGTGTAGCGAGTGAAAAATTTGGGGCAAAGAAACTTGCTGCACATTTAGGAAAATTGGCGGGATTGCAAACAACAGGAGCAACCAGGAAATGAACGCTGAAAAGAGCAATTCATCTCAGCCGCTCTGGCACGGACGCTTCAGCGTTGCTCCTGCAGAAGAACTGATGGCATTCACGCAGAGCCTTTCGTTCGACAAGCGACTATGGAAAGACGACATTGCTGGCTCGATTGCGCACGTTAAGGGACTCGAGCACGTTGGCCTTCTCTCAAAACAGGAGGCAGGTGCGATTAAGGATGCCTTGAATCTTGTGGCCACTGAGATGGGCAACAATACGTTTGTTTTTGTTGCATCTGATGAAGACATTCATACAGCGATAGAGCGTCGCGTCACCGAAATTGCTGGCGAGGTTGGTGGCAAGGTGCATACAGGTCGTAGTCGCAATGATCAGTGTGTCACCGCTGTTCGACTGTGGACTAAGCGAGAGCTCGGCGCGCTTGCGAATCAACTGCTTGAACTTTGCGATGTATTGGCTGCTCGTGCCGATGCGGCTGGGTGGGGCAGCGACGGCGTGTATTTGCCTGGCTACACACATTTACAGCGTGCTCAGCCAGTTCTTCTTGCTCATCATTTGCTTGCTCATGCCTGGGCATTTACACGCGACATTGACAGGCTCTTGCAAACTATCGAACGACTCGACGTTTCTACATTGGGTGCTGGCGCTCTAGCTGGATCGTCACTGCCTCTAGATCCAAAGTTCGCTGCGAAAGAAATGGGATTTGCGAACTATTTTGCAAACTCTCTCGACGCAGTATCGGACCGAGATTTTGTTGCAGAAGCGCTCTTTGACATTGCTCTGATTGGAACACATCTCTCGCGAATTGGCGAAGAGTTTGTGTTGTGGACCACAACAGAATTTGGCTTTGCTTCTCTCGACGATAGTTACGCAACTGGATCATCGATGCTGCCGCAAAAAAAGAACGCTGACATAGCCGAGCTTGCTCGTGGCAAGACTGGTCGATTGATCGGCAACTTGACTGGACTGCTTGCGACTTTGAAGGGGCTTCCACTTGCATACAACCGTGACCTCCAGGAGGACAAGGAGCCACTGTTCGATTCATATGATCAAGTTTCATTGGGCATAACGGCAGTGACCGGCATGATCGCTACGGCAACTTTTCATCGGTCGACTATGGGCGAAGCCGCTGATGCGGAGATGCTGTTTGCTACAGATCTTGCAGAGTGGCTGGTGCAACAAGGAACCCCGTTTCGCCAGGCTCATGCAATGGTTGGAAGTCTGGTTCAGCAGTCGATCAATGGCAATGAATCGCTGCGTGATCTCGTGCGCAAGGATCCTAAATTTGGTGAAAATGCAGCCGCATTGATTGGCAAGGGACTTGGCGTGGGTCATCGCACATCGCCAGGTGCAAGTGGTCCAGTGGCCGCAATTGAGCAACAAACAAGATTCTCGAATCAAATTGCTTCATTGAGAGCACGTATCAACACCAAGTAACCACCTAATATTGGCGCATGGCTTCGAATGGTGTTCCGTTGCATCGCGACATCGTTGCCGAGTTTGCGTCACGAGGGTTGATTCATGACTCGACCGATAGGGCAGAGCTGACCGCCCGAAGCACTACTTCGCAGATTTCTGCGTATGTGGGTTTTGACCCAACCTCAGATTCGCTGCATGTAGGAAACCTCTTGGGGCAAATTTCGCTCAGACGCCTGCAGCTGTTGGGGCACCGTCCTGTCGTGTTGGCAGGTGGCGCTACGGGCATGGTTGGCGATCCATCTGGTCGAAGTGACGAGCGAAATCTGCTCGATGCCGAAACGCTGAGTCACAACGTGCAATCAATCAAGCGGCAGCTCGAGCGAATTTTGGATTTTTCACCTGGACATACTCAGGCGATTTTGGTTGATAATGCAGAGTGGACTGCAAAGGTTTCCGCGCTCGACTTTTTGCGAGATGTCGGTAAACACATCACGGTCAATCAAATGTTGGCAAAGGATTCTGTCAAGTCTCGACTTGCAGAAGGTAACGGTCTTTCATTTACCGAGTTCAGTTACATGTTGCTGCAGGCAAACGATTTTCGACACTTGTGCGAGCACCAGAGTTGCGAAATGCAAATGGGTGGATCTGATCAGTGGGGCAATATTACTGCGGGTATTGATCTCATTCGAAAGACACTGGGAAGAAGTGCATTTGGTCTGACTTGGCCGCTTGTCACGAAGTCTGACGGATCAAAGTTCGGCAAGACAGCGGATGGTGCTGTGTGGCTTGATGCTCGTCGGACTTCGCCGTATCAGTTCCGTCAATTTTGGATGCAACTGAGTGACATTGACATTGAAAAGATGTTGCCGCAATTCTCGTTGCGTTCAATGGATGAGATCAACGAGATATTGACCGAGCAGCGCGCTCGACCAGAGTCGCGTGTTGCGCAGCGAACACTCGCACGCGAATTGACCGAGTTGCTGCATGGAGAAGAATCGGCAGTCGCGGCCGAGCAGGCAGCTGATGTGTTGTTTGGAGCGAATCCAGTTTCAGCAAGCCCCGCGGCTTTGCATCTGATTGCCTCTGAAGTGTCGGGTAGCGCGATGGGCAAAGCTGCTTTGGGTGATGCTGTGAGCGTTTTGGTGCTGACTGGACTCGCAACATCAAATACTGAAGCACGCAGATTGCTCACTCAGCGAAGTGTGCGGGCCAATGGAGAACAAATCGACGAGCACACCAAGCTTGACAAGATTCCGCTGTTGCATTCGAGGTGGTTGTTGCTGCGTAAGGGTAAAACTGCCTATCACTTGATTGATTTCCAGGGATAAGTTTTCGATTCAATCAATAATTGATCAGTCGCATATTGCGTATGTGCGACGTTTACGTGTTGTTTGCAAGTAGACTTCATCAAGTGCCAACCCCAGAAAATCGCGGTCCACGTCGTCCGCGACGGGAAGAAGAATCCGGCAGACCATCGCGTCCAGCCCGTCCCGGCGGTGCAGGTGGTCGTTCAGACAGACCAGCCGCAGGCCGTGGTCGTCCAAGTAGTGGCCGTCCTTCGGACAGTCGGGGTCGTCCTTCGGACAGTCGTGGCGAACGCCCAGCCCGTCCAGGTAGTCGTCCAGCAGGTCGTCCTGCGTACGGACAAAGTGATGGCGCAAGTCGTGGTCGTCCGTCAGCAGATCGCGGTGATCGCGGTGATCGCCCGTCTTATAGCCGTGGTGATTCAGCGGGTCGTCCTCCAGCAGGTCGTGGTCGTCCGTCAGCAGATCGCGCAGATCGTGGTGATCGCGGTGACCGTCCGTCTTATAGCCGTGGTGATTCAGCGGGTCGTCCTCCAGCAGGTCGCGGTCGTCCGTCAGCAGATCGCGCAGATCGTGGTGATCGCGGTGAGCGCTCGTCTTATAGCCGTGGTGATTCAGCGGGTCGTCCTCCAGCAGGTCGCGGTCGCCCAAGCAGTGGCCGTCCGTCAGCAGATCGTGGCGATCGCGGTGATCGTCCGTCGTATGGTCGCGGTGATTCAGCGGGTCGCGGTCGTCCTCCAGCAGGTCGTGGTCGTCCAGATAGCGGTCGTTCGTTCCGCGATGATGATCGTCCAGTAGTTCCGCAGACTGCAGCTCAGCGCAAAGCTGACGAAGTTCGTTATCGCACAGGTGGACGTAAGAACGATCGTGATGCGCTTCCACGCAACACGCAATCAAATGAAGTTTGGAAAGACGAGGGTTCGACTCGTCCAGCGCGTGGCCGTGGTCCTCGTCGTGAAGAAGAATCGGCACCGATTCGTCTCGAACGTGATGAGCGTCGTGCATCGGCAGCCGCGATGGCACACGTCGAGGCAACAGTTGCTGGAAGCATCATCGCAATTGTTGGTGAGCGTGCATCTAAGCGCCTGATCGAAAAACTTGCGTTGGCACTCGATGCATTTGAGCGCGGTCGTTACCAAGACGCCAAGAAAATTATCATTCCAATCTCGCGGGATTGCCCGGGAGTTGAACTGATTCACGAAATCGCTGGATTGTCGATGTATCGCATGGGTCAATGGCGCGATGCCGCAGACCACCTTGAGCAGGCACGTGCGCTCACATCTGGTTCAACACTGAATCACCCAGTGCTCGCAGACTGTTATCGCGCGTTAATGCGGTACGACAAAGTCGATGAGTTGTGGAAAGAACTGAAAGATGCGTCTCCGGATCCGACAATTGTTGCTGAGGGTCGCATTGTTGCTGCAAGTGCGCTAGCAGACCAGGGCGATATTCAGGCCGCAGTCCGTTTGATGCAACAATCTAAGCAAGACCCAGCCAAGGTTCGCGAGCATCATTTGCGCGAATGGTACGTGCTTGCCGACTTGTATGACCGGTCAGGCGACGTTATTCAGGCGCGTACGATTTTCCAGCGCATTGCAAAGAACGACGCAGACTTCACCGATGTTCGTGATCGTCTTGAGACTTTAGGTTCTCGCTAAAAGTAATTAATCGCGAGTATTGAGCTCGCGGATTACAAAACCAGTACGCAGTTTTGGCGTAAAGAACGTTGACTTTGGTGGCATCAAAATGCCTTCTGTTGCGGTGCGCTTGATCTCGGCAACACTTACAGGGCGAATCAGAATTGCTGCGTTGGCTTGATGCTGTGAAAGTACTTCGACAACTTCAGCTACGCCATGTTGAAACGAAACTGTGTGAGGCAGATCTCGTAACGCGTGCTCAAGACGAGCGCTGTCCAGTGACCGAATGCCATCGAATGCATCTTCGCGCGGCGTCAGCCACTTTGTTTGGAGATCGTTATCAATGAAACACAGACAGTTGTCTTTGTCCATCGTCGAAAGCGTGTTTGAGCCAATTGGTGGCGCATCGGTGATGATGAAGGATTGAGCAAGTGTTTCAAGTAACGCTGTTGTCGAGATATCGGTGTACAGGCGATGAATTGCGGCAACGCTGAGCTGTTCATCAATCAATTCATTGACAAATGTGAGAGTCTGTTCTGCATCGGTAGAAGTTGAATTTGTGCGAATACGCGTTTCGTCGCGGTAGGTCCGACTGATTGCATAGCGATGATGTCCGTCGGCGATGATGACCGGATGTTGCGCAATGCAATCTGTTATTGAGGCGATTTGCGCCGGGTCGCTGACTCGTTCGACGGTGTGCGTTACGCCCTGATCATCTACGTATGAGCCAACTATCTCTGCGGGGGCTTTCAGTATCTCGCTCAAACCCGGAGCAAGACTCAAGCCCCAAACAGGCGAAAGATTTGCATCGGTTGCCTTGGTGAGGTCAAGTCGATCAGTTTTTGCCTTTGGAGTCGTGCGTTCATGGGGTAGAACACCGCCAGCACCCTCGTCCACAACTTCCAATCCACCAAGTACGCCAACAATGTTGCGCTGATTGCCAAGGGTGTCGCGAAATTGCATGCGATAGAGAGTGAACGATGGCGACTCGTCGCGCACAAGCACGCCATTCTGGATCCAGTTTTGGAGTGTCTCTGCTGCGGCAAGATATGCGTCAGTCTGGGTAGTCGAAGCGATGGGCAAATCTATATTGACGATGTTGTGAGCATGTTGCGCAACCAAATTGGCACGGTCATTGTCATTCAAAACGTCGTAAGGGGGAGCGCAAGTCTTGCTGAGGTCAGTGGAGGGCGCATATCGAAGCGCGTGAAAGGGAAGAAAACGAGGCACAATTACAGTGTGCCATCTGCAGCCCCGATTTTGTGCGATCTGGATGGTGTCGTTTGGCTAATGCATCAACCTATTGCGGGTTCGGTTCATGCGATTGATTCGCTAAGAAAAGCAGGACATCGCGTACTGTTCGTCACGAATAATTCTTTTTCTATTGTTTCCGATCAAGAAAATGCACTGGCGAAGATTGGAATAGATGCGCAAGGTGACGTTGTTACTTCGTCCCAAGCTGCTGGCGAGCTGTTACGCAAGGGTGACCGAGTGTTGCTCGGCGGTGGCCCAGGTGCAGTCGAGGCCATAGTCAATGCCGGAGCAATTCTGGCAGGACGATCTGATGATCACATTCAGGGTGATTCAGATGCTCAGAAAATGAAGAGCGAATCTGATCAGCAATTTGATCAGGAAATTGACGTGGTGATGGTCGGGTATCACGCAACATTCGACTATCGCGGACTGACGAGACTGTCTCACGCAGTGCGCAATGGTGCGCGGTTGATCGCGACCAATGATGATGCGACCTATCCAACACCTCACGGGTTAATACCCGGTGGTGGTTCGATCTTGGCGGCTGTTGTAGCTGCTTCAGGTGTTGCGCCAATCATTGCGGGTAAGCCTCATAAGCCGATGGCCGACTTGGTGCGCCAAGTTTTGGGTGTCGATGATCTTTCCAACGCATGGATGGTTGGTGACAGACCATCGACGGACGGAAAGTTCGCACAAACCGTCGGCTGCAAGTTTGCCCAGGTGCTGACTGGCATCTCGTCACTCAATGACGTGAATGATCAAGCAAACGGAGATAGGCAGGTGTTTGCGGATCTTGCAACTTTCGCCAAGATGATTGTTGGTTCGTAGACAGATGTCGAAAGCACGTTTGCGATTGGATGCATGGTTGGTCAAGCAAGGGATCGCAACAGACGCAGCACACGCTAAAACTTTGGTTGACCAGGGTTTGATTTTGGTGAATGGATCGATTGCACTCACGGATAATCGGATGATTGCAAATTCGGACAGCGTGTTGTTGTCGACACCAGCACGTTTTGTTTCACGAGGTGGCGAAAAGCTTGAAGCGGCTTTACTTTCGTTTGGTGTTGAATTGGACGGCAAGCGCGTATTGGATGTTGGCGCATCAACGGGCGGGTTCACCGATTGCGTGCTGCAACGAGGCGCAGGTGAAGTCATATCGCTAGATGTAGGCAAATCGCAATTGCATGATCGTTTGGTTCGTGATCCACGGGTCAAGGTACTTGACACAACAAATGCGCGGTCAATGACTATTGCTCTTGCGGGCGATTTTGATGTTGTTGTTGCAGATCTTTCCTTTATCTCGTTGCGCCAGGTTGCCACAGCACTTTGTGCAGTTCTGCGTCCACATGGAGACATGATCTTGCTGGTGAAGCCTCAGTTTGAGGCGGAAAAGTCCGAAGTTGACAAGGGTGCTGGCGTCATTAGGGACGTCCAAATTCATCAACGAACAATCGCTCAGGTGGTCCAAGCATTCGAATTGCAGGGGATGGAGCAATCGGGGCTTATTGAATCGCCATTGCGCGGAGCCGATGGAAATACTGAATTTCTGCTTCATCTCCGCAGGAAATCTGCAAGTGGTGCGCACTCTGTGAGTCGGGTTGAGTAGGTTGGCAGGCATGGAGGCGAGCCAATGAGTTCCATTTTTGTGGTCTCTCACCACACACGTGGCGAGATCGCTCAGTTATTGGTCGATTTGGAAGCCTGGTGTGCAAAACACGGCCACCAGTTGTGGATGTTGCCAGCTGACGCAATTGCGAGAGGTTGCGAGCATTTAGCTAGCGAACGAGCAGCAATGGACGCCGACATTGTGTTGTCATTGGGCGGCGACGGAACGGTGTTGCGCGCAGTTCATCTGTTGGATGGCGCTCCGGTGCCGATACTTGGAGTGAACGTAGGAACTCTTGGTTATTTGACTGAAATTGAACCGTCCGAATGTATTGCATCTCTGCAGCGTTGGGCGGAAGGTAGGCAAGACAAAGATTTCATTATTGATAAGCGAATGATGCTTTCTGTGCTGCTGAAGAGAGCTGATGGAAGCACTGATCTTTCCTGGAGAGCACTCAATGAAGCGGTACTTGAAAAACAACAGTCCGGTCATACGGTTTGGCTTGATGTCGTTATTAACTCTGAATTGTTTGCTACGTATTCCGCAGATGGTTTGATTGTTTCTACTCCGACTGGAAGTACCGCGTATTCGATGTCTGCTCGTGGTCCAGTTGTGTCGCCGCGGCATCGCGCGCTGCTTGTTACTCCGGTTTCGCCACACATGCTTTTTGATCGAGCTCTTGTGCTCGACCCGCACGAGTCGTTGTTGATCGAGGTCGTCGGTACGCGGCCAGTGGATATGGCGCTCGATGGACGCAAGGTAATGAGTCTGACGCAGGGAGATGTCGTAAGTTTTGCTCCAGACACATGCACTGCAGAGTTCTTGCGTTTCAAGACTCCAAAGTTTCACCAGATCGTGCGCACCAAATTTGGTCTCGGAGACGATTGATGCTCAGCGAATTACACATTGAGAATCTCGGAGTAATCGAAAAACTAGATCTTTCCATCGGCGAGGGTCTCGTTGCGCTAACAGGCGAAACCGGTGCAGGCAAGACAATGTTGGTCGAAGCGATCGACTTACTCGTAGGTGGTAGAGCCGATGCATCGGTTGTTCGCACCGGATGCGAAGAGGCTCGAGTGGAAGGCCGATTTGTTACCGACGAGAGTGAAGTTATTTTGTGTCGCGTCGTGCCTATTACTGGCCGTTCGCGCGCGTATGTAAATGGGCGACTTGCAACAGTTGCACAACTTGCCGAATATGGTGCTGAACTTGTTGATCTGCATGGACAGCACGCGCACCAAAGCTTGCTTGGAGCCTCTGCTCAACGCCTTGCACTTGATCACTTCTGTGGAGTCGACCTTGAGCCACTACGTAATGCGCGCGCTCGATTAACAGAAATTGAAGCGCTTCTTGCAACGCTTGGTGGCGACGAACGAGCTCGCGCTCGCGAAATTGATCTATTGCGTTTTCAGGTGAAGGAAATTGCTGACGCGAATCTCCAGAGCCCAGATGAAGACGAAGACCTCTCTCGTTCGGAAGACTTGTTGGCTGATGCGGTGGCCCATCGTGAGGCTCTCTATGTTGCGGCAGCGGCTTTGCAAGATGATGATGGAGCGAGCGACGTAGTGGGTCGATCAATAGCGGCTATTAGTCATCGCGAGACATTTGTGGCGCTCGGTGAGCGTTTAAAAAACGTACAGGCAGAGATTGATGACGTTGCGAGAGAAATGCGCGATGTTGCCGAAACGATCGAGGAGGATCCAGCCAAACTGGATGAGGTTCGACAACGCCGACATCTGCTCGTCGACCTGCGCCGCAAATATGGTGAGTCACTCAGCGAAGTGATCGCATACGGTGCCGAAAGCAGACAACGGCTTGACGAACTGGAGAGTTTTGAAGCTCGAGCCGCAACGCTGGATTCTGACCGCGCGGCGGCTGCGCAACAGCTTCGGGCAGCAGAAAAGGTCGTTGGCGATGCGCGTAGGGCGGCAGCACCCAAATTGGCGAAGGCTGTACAACAGCATCTGCGCACGTTGGCAATGACTCACGCGGTGCTTGAGGTCTCGGTTGGCAATGATGCTGGCGACGATGTGACGTTCCTGCTTGCTGCAAACCCTGGGTCGCCGCCATTACCGCTCACAAAAGTTGCGTCTGGTGGTGAGTTGGCTCGCACAATGCTGGCTCTCCGTTTGGTGCTTACTGAAGGTCCGGCCACACTGGTTTTCGATGAAGTTGATGCGGGAATCGGAGGGGAAGCCGCAGTTGCTGTTGCGGGCGCATTGGCGCAACTAGGCCAGCGACATCAGGTTTTGGTCGTTACACACCTTGCCCAGGTTGCGGCTGCTGCTCATCGACAGATCAAAGTTTCAAAGACGGTGAAGGCAAAGCAGACGTTTGCCGAAGCCAGTGAATTGGGTGTACAGGATCGGGTCCAAGAGATCGCTCGCATGTTGTCGGGCGGAATGGCCGAGGAATCCGCCCTGAATTATGCATCCGAACTCCTCAAGGCTTCCAGCGAACGTTCAAGTGGTCAGGGGCGTTCACGCCGCTAGTCCCGTTGAGGTTATGCTTATCTTCCGTCGTGGAGTATCTGGTCCCAGTCGGGAGCGCTCCGCACAGAGACGGGAGCAAGTAGTGCCAAAGCATGTGTTTGTAACAGGTGGTGT
>JBIIWI010000071.1:0-6153 GCA_044339005.1 Ilumatobacteraceae bacterium | reverse complement strand
GAAAGAGGAAGACTCGTCTTCGCACTTTCGGATCGCTATCGCGTGATCGACCTTGGGATGGGCAAATCGCCCGTCCTTGTCCTTCAGGCTACCCCCTAGCCCCTTGCCAAATGCGGCACTTTTTGGGGCTCTATCCGCCCACTTACTCCAGTCGCCTCATATGCACACTTTGCACAAGGCCCACCATGATCCCCATTGACAACGTATGCGAGCCACCATATGAAATAAACGGAAGAGGAAGACCGCTAACGGGGGTCAAACCTAGGGTCATTCCGATGTTCTGAAACACCTGAAACGTCATCAACGTAAAGATCCCGCACGTCATATAAAGCCCAAAGCGATCGCGCGCCATTTGAGCGATACGCCAAACTCGCCACAGCATCACGGCAAATAACCCGATTACTACCCCGCCGCCCAACATCCCAAATTGCTCGGCTATCGCAGAAAATGGAAAATCGGTGAACTGCACAGGAATGTATTTCCCATTTGTGAGAGGGCCCTGCAAATATCCCTTCCCAAAAAATCCTCCTGTCGACACCGCGCGTTTTGCAAATCGCACCTGCAACACCACTGACTCAAGCGCTTTGTCGCGCGAGTCTTGGTTTAGCCACGATACGAATCGACGCAGCTGATAAGTACCAATGAATCCATTCACCATCACCGTGCCCATAGTGACGATCGAAAGTCCGGTGATCATCAACAGGTACCGGCGACGTGCACCCGCGACCAGCAAGATACCCACAACACCTGCCACGATCACTGTTGCCGACCCAAGGTCGGGTTGCAACAAAATGAGTGCAACAGGACCACCAACGATGTACAACGACATCACAAAGTGATGCCAATCAATTTTGTTATCGACTGCTTCACTAAAATAACTCGCAATCAAAATAAGAATGATGGGCTTCACAAACTCGGCTGGCTGTAGCGAAAACGAAACGATCGGAACGTTAAACGACAATCGCGCGCCACCTCGCACCGCTCCATATACGAGCACCAACACAAGCAACAGCAACAACCCGCCATACAACACACCAACTTGAGTTCTAAACCACTCATGACCAAGAGCCATCACGATCGCGGCGGCCGCTGCGGCGGCAATTACATAACCAACCTGGCGCTGAGTGTAAAAATAAGGATCAAATTCTTGATCAAGTAATCGCAAGTGCGTTGTTGAGAATACGTTAAACAAACCAATGATTGATTGCAATGCAACTACTGCAATCAATATCCAATCAATATTTCGAATTGGGTCTGCATAGCTGCCGCTAAAACCAAACGTGCCACTGCTAGAGGGTTGACCTAACCTGCGTTTCAAAGTCTGCAACGACATCAGTCGTGACTTTCCGATCTACCGCCAGCCAAGCATGAGGGGTTGCGCAAGTACGTCGGAGGCGCTGGAATCCCACTCTGAATGTTGAGTGGATCGGCAGCGATTACTCCGTCCAATTTGTATCGTCCCGCAAGAGCCATGAATACACATTTCACAACAGGCGCTGCTGCTTGCGATCCGTATCCAGCTTTCTCCAAATATGCAAAAGCCGAATATGGCTGAAGCGGATCAAGGCTGTATGCACCGAATGCTGATGAGTCATTCCAAGGCAAGTTGCCGAACCCCTGTGCCGTGCCGGTTTTACCTGCAATCGGAAGTACGTCGTACGGATACCCCTTAAACAACAACTCTCCTGTTGTCTTGTGGTAATAATCAAAATTGACTCCAGGCCCCTTAATCACTCGCGCCATACCGCGCACGATCGGAGCGAGTCGATCACCAGTCGTATCAATAGTCCGAACAGGCTCCTGCGCATCAAAACGTTCCACCACGGTCGACAAAGCGAGATCGGCAACGCCCGGTGTTTTATCGGGTGTACCTGGCGCAAGAATTTCTTGCACAACGTGAGGTGTAAACAATTTGCCACCATTACCAAGTACGCCATACGCGGTTGCTACTTGCAAAGGAGTTGCCGACAATAAGCCCTGACCGATGGAAAACAAAATTTGATCGCCGACGTAGTACGCCTTTCCAGATTCCTCCGAAATCGCACCAATATCAGCCATTCGTTTTTTCAATGCCTTACTTGGAATTGTGCCGGCAAATTCGTTAGGCAAGTCGATATTCGTTGGTGAACCAAAACCGAAGAGTCGAACCTGCTCTTCAAGAATCGGTTTATAACCACGCTCGGTCAAGATCTGCTCACCTATCTTGTAGAAAAAAGTGTCGCTCGAAACCGCGAGCGCATCTTCCACGTTTACGTCTCCGAACCTGCATGGCGAGCCTGTAGCTCGACATACAGCGTTTCTAAACACGCACTTCACTCCCTGTTGACATCTGTCGTTTGGAATACTCTCCAGCTTGTACGTTCCACGATCCTCAAACACATATGCAGCACCACCCGGCAATTGGCCAGTATTCAGCGCCGCATATGCAACGAATGGCTTAAAAGACGAACCAAGGTTGTAACGGCCAGAAATCGAACGGTTGACCAATACAGACAAGTCGGGGTCGTCCGATTGTGGAAACACTTGAGCAAATTTGCTGCTCGATACCCCTCCTGCAAACCAACGATTATCAAATCTTGGATACGAAGCCATTGCAATCACTTGACCGGTGTCGTGATTCATCACGACAACCGACCCAGCAGGTGCCTTGTAGTACACAGCGTCGGGAAACAGAGGATCCAGTGTGCCATCAGGCAACCGTACGTTTCCTGCCTCAACACGTCGACGAAGTACAAGCTGAGTCTCGAGCGCCTGTTCCGCAAATTGCTGTAAGCCCATGTCTATAGACAAATGCAAATCATTGCCAACAATTGGCTCCACTCGTTCAATGAGTCGCAACAATTTTCCTTGTGCGTTTACTTCGTAACGCACATAACCAGGGGTTCCGCGCAAAATTGGTTCATACGATTGTTCAACTCCATAACCACCGACCCGCTCATTTGGGTCGTAGCCAATCGATTTGTAATACGCGAGTGTCTTTTGCAAAATTGCGCCGATGTATCCAACGACATGGCTGCCAATTGCGCCAAATGGATAATTTCGTTTCCACTCTTCACGCACGTAGATTCCCGGATAATCCTCAATTCGTTCCGCTAAAAATAATGCCGCTTCTTCTGAAACGTCTTCTTTTAGTGGCAATGCCTCAAGTGGTCCAAAACGCTTGTCTTCGTATCTCTTGAATAAAGCTTCAATGGGCATTTCCAATGGACCAGACAATCGCTGAAACATTTCCAAGCGATCAATCGGATCCTTCAATACCCCGCGATCAATTGTCACTGTCAAAATTCGTTTGTTGTCAGCAACCACTCGACCTTTTGAGTCAAATATTCGACCACGCTCCGGCAGCAAACGAATCGTGCGAGTGCGCACGGCAAGCACCACTGACTCATTATCTTTTGCTTGCACCGCTTGCAAAAACCACATTCGCACAGACAAAGCACCCAACAACACACACGCCGTAACTGCAAGTGCAGTTAATCTTCGTGAGCGGTTGTTAATTGCCACTGCGGCTATCCAACTAATGATTCTTTAAGAGTCCAACGACACACCGGAAGAAGCAACGGTGCAACAATCATCCCAACCACAGCTATAAACGTCATGACTACGACGACGTGTGGCTGAAACCGTCCGCTCAAACCGACCATCGATTGTGCAAGCGGAAACACTAACTCCCCTGCGGCCCCAACAATTCCGATTGTTATTGCTCTCGTCCACCACGTTGGTTCACGAATAAAAAATGGCAAGAGACCCGCCACGTATGCGGCTGCGCCAAACACCAAAGATGCAAGACCGAGCGGCGTGGTCAACACACAGTCGTACATCACACCAATAATCAAGCCAGAGATTGCCCCAATTTCCGATCCATACAACGACCCAGAAGCAACTGCAAACAACAGCATCACTGGGATCATCACGTTAAATGGTCGCATGTCATTCAACACAGTTGTTTGTAGTCCGAGCAAAATTAGTGACACCAAAACCAACCGCGTCCAACGGCTACCCATTATTTGCAATAATTTTTCGCTCACGGCGCCGTTCGCTCAGTGATCGGTTGATACAACAAGATGCGCACAAAACTCAAGTTGCTCAGGTCTGCAACGATGTCGATCTCCAACAACGGTCCTGCTGTTCCGAGTCTCTCTTTCACTCGAGACACAGTTCCCACCACAATGTCTGGCGGCGCAAGACTGAGAGAACCGCCAGCCGTCACAATTGGCGACCCGGGTTGCACAACACCAAAGCGCTGAGCAGCATCGACGAAACGAACCGTTGGTACTCGACCCGCTCCACGTCCTTCCAGGATTCCGGTCTCACGAACCGAAACATTGCTTCCAGCCGGAATTGTTAGCGATGAAGAAATGATGGGAGTTCGCGGCGCGACGATTGAACCAGGAGTAAAGCCAGCGATATTTGATGTTGCGGGTACGGTCGGAACAGTTATCTGTGGATCGATTGTCTCGGGCACCGAAACAATTGTCACTGCAGATGTGGAGTCTGGATTAGGAATCGTCGTAGTTGTTGTCTTCGGAGCGTTTATGATCTTGATGGATAATGCGTATTGCGGGTCTGTAATCAACATCACTACTGCGCGATTTGCAAAGACCTGAGTGATCTTGCCCACAAGACCCGCGGCATTGAGCACTGGCATTCCTACTTTGATACCGCTTTCTTTACCCTGATCAATTTCGACACTTTGGGCGAAATTTGACGGGGAATCACCGATGACTTGAGCACTGACCGAGTTGATTCCTGCCAACGTTGGCAGCCCGTTAAGTGCAAGCAATTCTTGCGACAAACGCACTGAAGCTGCAGCCGCAACTGCCGCGCCTTCTTGCTGCGCAATCTTTTCTCGAAGTAGTTCATTCTCCGCTGTTACGTCGTTGTAATGCGTGATTCCGAACCATGCGTTTGTTGCAGGTCGCGTAACCACACGAGCCACACTCTCAACGGGTCTAAACACTGTTCCAAAAATCGACCTCAGGGACTTTGTTGCCGAACTTCCTTGCAAATCAAGAGTCACCAAAATAATCGACGTCAAAACAAGCAGCGCCATGATCCGCCTGGACTTCATTGACCGAACAGCCACTAGGAAACCCTACGCAGACCTACTCGAAGGAGGTCTGAGCAGTCAGACCTTTCATGGCTTCGATGTTGTCAAGAGTCATTCCACAGCCCAGCACCACCGAAAACAATGGTTCTGGTGCCAAAAATGCATGAATTCCGGTGTCATATGTAACGCGCTCTGCGAGTCCAGTGAGCAATGCCCCACCACCCGACAACGTAAGTCCGTGCCCAATTATGTCGGCTGCCAATTCTGGCGGGGTGCGCTCAAGCGTTGTCTTGATTGCATCAACGATCGCGGTCACTCCCGGATCAATTGCGCTACGAACATCTTCGCTCGTCACCACTTGTGTGCGAGGTAGACCAGTCAACGTGTCTCTACATCCCACGTCTGCTGTGAGCTCTTCAGCAAGAGGCCATGCCGAACCGAGTTGTAGTTTTACTTCTTCGGCAGTGTTCTCGCCCACATCCAAAGAAAACTCAGTTCTAAACATCTCAACAATTGCTTGGTTGAGTTCGTCGCCTGCAACACGTGCTGAATATGCAGTCACGATGCCGCCCATCGAGATCACTGCAACTTCTGTAGTGCCACCACCAATATCAACAATCAAACTTGCGCTTGGAAGATGCACCGGCAGTCCAGCACCAATTGCCGCAGCCATCGGTTCTTCAATGATGTACACCGGACGTCGCGCACCGGCAAACTCTGCAGCCTCTTGCACTGCACGTCGCTCAACACCGGTAATTTCGGAAGGCACACAGATGATCATGCGCGGCTTATTCCATCGACTCGTGTGCACCTGCTGAATGAAATAGCGAAGCATCTTTTCGCACACGTCAAAATCGGCGATCACTCCGTTTTGCAGTGGGCGCACTAGACGAATATTTTGCGGTGCACGACCCCACATTCTCTTCGCCTCAAAGCCAACAGCAACGAGTTCACCTGATCTGCTGTCTACAGCCACCGAAGATGGCTCGTTTAATACGACGCCTTCGCCTTTGACATACACAAGCGTGTTGGCGGTGCCCAAGTCGATGGCGATGTCACGTCCTAACGAAAGTGCGCCTCCACCAGCCATGCTTTGGTCTCCT